>SCUG01000239.1 GCA_004297645.1 Saprospiraceae bacterium
GTTTGCCAGAGGCATAAATGCCCGGAGGGCAAACGAACGGAATCGCCCAATAGCACAACCGCATTCAAAATCTCAAGCACAATTTTTCAGATAAGGCGCAAAAGTAAACATTCCCTCCTTTCCCCCTAAAACCTCCTTTTAATTTTGCTTTGATTCCATTTTTTGGGAACTTCGCCCGCCAATTTTTCAGACTTCATGGAAAATATCAGTGAGCTAAAATCCTTGTTGGCGATACCAAAGGACATCGTCATCACTTCACACCGTAATCCTGACGGAGATGCCATCGGCTCATCGCTGGGGCTGCGCCACTATTTGGAGCAGTTGGGCCATACCGTCAAAGTAACGGTGCCTTCCGAGTTCCCGGTGTTTCTGAACTGGATGCCCGGAGCCTCCGATGTCCTCGTTTACGACATCAGCACCGAGGAAGTCCAAGCCGCTCTGAAAAAACCGGACATCATATTCTGCCTCGACTTCAATTCTTTAGAACGGATAGACAAAATGGGGGAAATCATAGCTGCTGGCAAGAGCAAAGTTGTGATGATTGACCACCACCTGATACCCGAACCTTTCGCTGATTTCGTATTACATGATGAAACAGCCAGCTCTACCAGCGAAATGATTTACGACTTCATCAAACTCCTCGGCGACCTCGGCAAAATGAACCTCTCCATTGGTGAATGCCTGTTTTCGGGCATCCTCACCGATACGGGATCCTTCAAATATTCGACTTCGCCGAAGTTGTTCCGGATTGTGGCGGATTTATTGGAACTGGGCGTGGATGATGTAAAAATCCAAAACCTGATTTTCAACAGCCTCGACGAAAAGCATCTTCGACTATTGGGGCATGTGCTGTTCAACCGGATGGAAGTTTTGGAGGAGTTCCACACAGTCCTCATCTGGCTGACAAAGGAAGATTACGAGAATTTTACCATCAGCCGCGGCGATACAGAAGGCTTGGTGAATTTTCCCCTGCAAATGAAGAATATCACCATGGTGGCGTTCATCCATGAGCAACCAACAATCACTAAGATCTCGCTTCGTTCCAAAGCCGGCTTCAGCGTGCAGGAAATTGCCAAGAAACATTTCCGGGGCGGAGGCCACAAGAATGCCTCCGGCGGTTATTCTTACATCGGCCTTCGGCCAACAATGCGTATGTTCAAATCCATTCTGCCGGAATATCAGTCTTTACTTTTAAATAATGACATTTAGCGCTCTGCTCGCCGTGCCAACAACGGAAGTATAGTGCCATCAAAACGCAATTTTATGAAAACTCTTTTCTTTACAATCCTTGCTTCCATGCTGATTCTCAGCGCCTGCAAGGAAAACAACATGACGCCCAATGGCTATGAGTACATCAAGCTCAAAACCACCAATGGCAAAAAAGGCAAGCCCGGCGACCACGGATTTGTCCACGTTTACGTGTACCACGACAGCTTATTGGTCAACTCCTCCCGCGACTATGGCCAACCAGTGCCTGTGACCATTCCCGACCCAACCACCCTCAAATCCAAAGACGGTGGCCCTGGCAAGTCTAATCCCATCGCCGATGTAGTGGGCTACATGAGCGTGGGTGATTCTGTTTCAGTCCTTATCCCTGTGACGGATGAACTTCGGGCCAAAGCCGGCGACATATTGGCTAATGTAAAAATGATGACCTACAACATCGTCCTGGCCGATGTGAAAAACGAGGAAGAATATCAGGCATACGTCACCTCCGAACAGGAGGCCATAAAAGCCCAAACCGCTGCATCGCAAGCCAGAGAATCAGAAGTAGCCACGCTCATTGACGGCATAGCGAAGCAGTACAAGAATGGTGAGCTAAAAGCGAAAATACAAAGCACATCCACCGGCCTCAAGTATATGATTTTGGAAAACGGCGATGGGCAACCTGCACAAAAAGGAGCACCCGTTCAGGTGCAGTATTACGGGGTACTTACCAATGGCACCATGTTCGACAACTCTTTCAAGAGTGGCAGGCCCTACAATTTCACTCTGGGGAAAGGCGAAGTAATCGCAGGCTGGGACGAAGGAATTGCCTTGTTGCACGAAGGTGATAAAGCCGTCTTGTTCATTCCGCCTAATTTAGGCTACGGCGCTGCTGGCAGCGGGCAAATCCCCGCCAATTCCGAGTTGATTTTTTACGTGGAATTGGAAAAACCAGGCAAGTGACTTTTTTGCTGGGCTCGCCGCAAAGTCCAGCCATTTCAACAGACTTGACAATATTGCCCTTCGGGCCAACCGCAGGGCAATATTTTTTCACCCTATTTTTTAAATAAAAGTGTGTTATGACCAGTGAACAACTGATGACTCTCAAGGAGAGGCTGGCATTGTTAAGGAGGTATCTTTGACGTCGCTGACCGGCTTTTGACCATTGAAGAAAAAGAACAGCTCGCCGCTGACCCGAATTTCTGGGACGACCCCGAAAGAGCCCAGTCCATTCTAAAGGTGATAAAAACCAACAAGAAGTGGGTCGAACAATACGACCAAGTGGCCTCTACAATTAACGACCTCGAGGTATTGTTCGAATTCCAAAAAGAAGGCGAAGCCAGCGAAGAAGAAGTCGATGCCCAATACGCATTGGCTATGGAGACGGTGGAGGATATCGAATTCCGCTTGACGCTCAATCAGCCTGAAGACGAACTCGGTGCTGTGCTTGAAATCAATGCAGGGGCCGGTGGCACAGAAGCGTGCGACTGGGCAGGGATGCTGCTCCGCATGTACGTCATATGGGCCGAAAAAAACGGCTACAAAACCACCACCCTTTGGCATACAGATGGCGATTCCGCCGGCATCAAATCCGTAGGGCTTGAAATTCAGGGCGACTACGCCTTTGGCATGCTTAAAGGTGAAAATGGTGTACACCGGTTAGTCCGTATCAGCCCTTTTAATGCACAAGGGAAAAGGATGACCTCCTTCTCTTCTGTTTTCGTCCACCCCATGGTGGACGACCGAATCGAGGTGGAAATCAACACGGCTGACCTGGAGTGGGATACCTTCCGCTCAAGTGGAGCAGGCGGGCAACACGTGAACAAAACGGAGAGCGCCGTACGCGTGCGGCACCTCCCCAGCGGCATCGTAGTAGAGTGCCAGGCAGAACGCTCCCAGTTTCAAAACCGCGACAAAGCACTGCAAATGCTCAAATCCCGCATTTATGAACAAGAGCTCGAAAAACAGCGGGCTGAAAAGGATAAAATAGAAGCGGGTAAAATGAAAAACGAGTGGGGCAGCCAGATTCGAAGTTATGTACTCGACGACCGGCGCGTGAAGGACCACCGCACTGGCTTTCAGACCTCGCAAACCGACGCCGTGCTCGCCGGAGAAATTGGCGGTTTTCTAAAAGCCTTCCTAATGAATAAATCGAAAAAGGATTCTGAGTAAACAAAGCCCCATCCGGGCACAATTGCCAGGGTGGGGCTTTTATAATTTGTTTGGTGCATCATCACCTCTGCTCCGAAATCCGGCGCATCAGTGGCACCTCTTTTGACACCATTTGCAGGGTGTTTTTGGTTCTCTCCTCCACGAGCACAATCTTACCCCGGCGCAACATTTTTACCGCTGCCGGGGTGTAATGACGAATGGTTACCAGCTCGAGACCCTCGCTATCAACGGTAACTTTGAAATCCTTCTTGATGCTTTCGGCAAAGAGCTGCACCTTGTCGTCAATGTCATTCACGCAAATGGCAAAACTGATGGCTGTATTTTGCATCAGGTTCACCTGTAGCCTGAATTCGGCTATTTTAGTAAAAAGGTAACCCATGTGGTGCTCGGCGACAAAGGAAAAATCTCTTGTGGCAATATTGAGTAAAGCCTGCCCTTTTTCCACGGCCACCATCGGCGGGTAATGATCGTCCACATCCGGCCCGATATAGGTACCCTCTCCTGCCGGATCCACAAAAGACTTCACGTACAATGGGATGCTCTTATTTTGCAGCGGTTTAATAGTCTTCGGGTGTATGACCTTAGCGCCATAATAGGTCATCTCGATGGCTTCTCGGTAGCTTAGGCGGTCGAGTTTGGTGACATTCTCAAAAATCCGGGGATCGCCTGTAAGTACGCCAGGCACATCTTTCCATATAGTCATGCTTTCGGCGTTGAGGCAAAATGAAAAAATGGCGGCCGTATAATCCGACCCTTCCCGCCCCAGCGTAGTATTAAAATTTTCAGCAGTAGCGCCAATGAAGCCCTGGGTTAAAACAAAACCTCCCTTTTCCAACATCGGCCGGGCAATCTTATCAATTGCATTCTGCGTTTCTTCCCATCGCACCCAGCCCTCCCGATAGTTGTCATCCGTCTTTATTATATCGCGGGCATCGAGCCATTGGGTGGATAGCCCAATTTTATTAAGGTATGCTGCTACGATACGGGACGAGACAAGCTCTCCTACCGGCACTATCTGGTCGTACAGAAAATCGTAGTTGGGATGGGGAGCATCCTCCAAAACCCATTCAATGGTAACGAAGGTATCGTTCACTTCATCGAATACCGGGTCGCCCGGCTCGAACAACTGTTCCATGATGTCGTAATGCCGGCGTTTTAACTCTTCAAGCAATAGGAATGCATCACCAGTTTGTTTTTCATGGGCGGCGACAATTTTTTCCAAAGCGTCGGTTATTTTCCCCATGGCGGACACCACGATTACGAGCGCCGAAGATGCATAAGGCTGAAGAATCTTAGCGACGTTTCGGACTCCATCTGCATCTTTGATAGACGCACCGCCGAATTTAAAAACCTTAATTTCTTTTATCATGGCCGTTAAAATAGGTTCTAAAAAACGGCCACAAAGATAGGTTTTTTCAATTCGCATCAACTGAGTGAGCACAAATTTCGATGGGTATCAGAATGAAATATCAGCACCAGTTATGGGGATGGGAAAGATGGAGGAATCATAAAAAACGATTGGGTTTCCAGAGCAATGTGGCTCTGAAAACCCAATGCCCTCCTGTTCAATGCGAGGGACTTTTTTGGTAATATCTTCCGGAAGGAAGTGCTTAGTTCAAACTGAAATTGATGCCGTGGCGAACAATTTTTGCTTGCAACTTCCGCAGCCCTTTGTATTTGATTTGCCGGACTCTTTCTTTCCCAACACCGAGGTACTCGCTGATTTCACCAAGCCCAAATGTGCGCTCAGTGCCAATGCCATAATACATTGACAGCACAGCGGACTCTTTGGGAGTAAGCCCTTTGAGGAGTAACTGGATTTCTTTTTGGAGGGACTCTTTGTGAACGACCTTGGCGTCAGGAGTTGGTACATCTTTGTCTTCCAAAAAGTTGGTAAGAGTAGCATCTTCACCATCCATAAGCGGAGCGTCGAGCGAGCTGCATTTATTGTTCGTTTGCAGGCACTTTTCCACTGCATCTTCCGTCATCTCAAGTTCTGTGGCAATTTCTAAGTTGGTCGGCTCCCTTTCATAAATTTGGAGCAAATTGTCCCTGGTTCTCAGAACTTTAATGAGGTCAGATTGGTGATTGAATGGGACCCTGATTTTGCGGCTCTTTTCACCCACAGCCTGGAGGATGCTTTGTCGGATCCACCATACGGCGTAAGAAATGAATTTGAAACCCCTGGTTTCATCAAAACGACGTGCTGCCTTCAACAGGCCCAAATTGCCCTCGTTGATGAGATCACCAAGCGTCAAGCCGCAATGCTGATATTGCTTCGCCACGGAAATGACGAAGCGCAGGTTGGCATTGATGATGTGCTGGAATGCTTCTTCGTCGCCTTCTTTCGAACGCTTGAACATTTCGACCTCCTGCTCGGGAGTCAGCACTTCGTACCGGGATACTTCAGTCATGTATTTTTCAAGTGACTTGGCATCCCGCCGTGTAATGGAATTGGTAATTACTAATGCGCGCATATATAAAACTAGGAATAATTCGGCTTCAGAAATTTGTTAAACATAATAATGCCCAAATTGATGAAGCGAGTAGCTTAAATGCTTTTGATTTCTGCGTTCAGGTTATGCTCTTTCACAACCGATTCTGCAAATGTCTTGTGACCCCGCGGGGCCAGAAGATACAACTTTCCTCCTTTTCGGGCCGCTAATGTACTGAGTAATTTCCACTTTGAAATGCTACGTTGAATATCGTCAGTCTTTACAGCCACTTCAATGTAACATTTACCGCCGGTTCTCAAGCCTGTTATATTGGGAACATAAGGCTCCTCCTCTCCAGGTTTGGTGAAACTTGCAGGCGGTTCAAAATCCTCACGATTGGCTTTGATGTTTGAAAAACCACGCTTTTTCACCCAATCTATGGCCTGGTCTAAGTATTGTTCTTCCATAATGTTCAATATTTTATTTAAAGCAGATAAAATTCGCGTAACTGTTTAGCACCCTCCACGGACTTTGAAAACACCCTTGAAAAATATGAAACATTAGGGTGTGACAATTTGAAATGCACCCAGTAAATTAAGTCTTTAGAATCTTTGTGCAATACGACCGTCCATTACTAAATTCAACTTTTATGAAATATAGTCCAGGTTGACAATCAACAAAGCTAA
>SCUG01000240.1 GCA_004297645.1 Saprospiraceae bacterium
AATGGAAGCACTTGATAAGGGGGGCATCAACCAGCTATCTCAAAAAATGAAATGCCGGCCTTCCAAAGAAGACCGGCATTCATTTCTGGTTAGTCAAAAAGGTTAATTCTTTATTTCAGCTTGAAAGTGCCCTTGCCGGCGGGGTAGTTTTTGTTGTAAACTTCTACGGTGTACTCACCCTTCATGAACGAGCCGTTGGTGGGTGCCCAAACTAAGCAAGACTGCATTTCTTCGTTGCTGTAGTCCAATTCCTGCATTTGGGTAAAACGAATTTCTTCGCCGGTTTTTTTGTCCATAATCATCCCGGATCCCATGTCTTCAACGGCCAGCGTTTCGCCGATGGGGTTGATGATGCGGATGTAAAATTTTTCGGCACCCGGCCGGACGACTTCGTTGCTGAGAGCCGTGAAGCAGACTTTTATCTGGTCCACATTTTTGGCTTTGTCTTCGTCTTTCGCCTTGCCATTGTTTTTCACTTTTTGGCCGACGGCCTTCACCTCTTTCATCTTGATGATAGAAGCGACGTCCACTTTGCTGACCAAGACGTCCTTTTCGCTGACCAACTGGGCCTTGGTGGATTGCAGGTCGGCATTTTCGGCTGCTTTGCTCTGCAAGTCCATTGATAATCGCTCTTTTTCTCCCGATAGCTTGGTGTTTTCTCCCGCGAGCATTTCGTTTTCACCTTTGAGCTTTTCAATTTGAGCCAGGTATTGGCTGACCTGCGATTTGAGGTTGTTGATTTCTGAGCGGGCCTTGTCTAATTTACCTTTGTTAGCCAGCATTTGCGAGATTTTATTTTTCTGCTGTTCCAGTTCTGCCTTTTGCTGGTCAATCAAAGCGTTCAGCTCTTGATTAGATGTCTTTTGAGCATCGAGGTCAGCAAGAGCGGTATTGTACTGTGACTCAAGTTCAGTGCGGAGCTTTTCACTCTCATCCAGGTCTGAGACGGTCTGTTCGAGGTCTCTGGCTTTGCTGATGTTGTTGTAGGCGAGGAACCCTATGATTGCGAGCAATATAATGCCCACCGTCACAGCGATTGGCGTGAAGTTCGAATTCTGCGGTTTGTTAGATGGATAGCTTGTCATGATAAAATGAATTTACGTGTTTCCGAATTTTAGTTGAAAAAAGGTGTAATGTTATATCATACGCAAAATTAAACTTCTGGTTCTTCCCAATAAGGTAGCCACCGGAAAAAAGGTTCAGAGCAAGCATAAATAATTGGTCTATTCGCTTCCCGGTCTGAATCCCCGGCACCAATTTGGCCGTGCTTTGCGCGTGCTGCGCTTATTTCGGGTACAATTTTTTGGGTTCTTATAAAACATGAAATTGACTTACATTTGCGTTCAGTGTGCGGATTACTGGTTTTCAACAATTTACCAACTTTCCGAGTTTAACTGTTTCGCCAGAACAAGAGTCGTGTTTGCGAGGTTAATAACGATGTAGAACCAAAAGAAGTCTAACGGGCTTCGCATAACTTAAGAAAGACCCGCTCCCTTGGTACTTTCACCAAAGACAAACCGCCATGAGATTAAACTATCGTTTCTCCTTTTTTACGCTGCTGTTTTTTTTAGCCAGTTTCACTGTGGGCGCTCAGGAAGCACTGCCTCAGTACACCGTGCGCATTGGCAGCTTCGCCAACCCCAAACCTGCCGATTTCCTGGCACTTCACAACCTCGGCTTTGTGTATGCCAAGGAGCGGCCTTCGACTAACACCGACGTGTTCATCGGCGGCTACACCTCAAAAACTGAAGCCGATGGCATGGTTGAAATCCTAAAATCTAAAGGTCACGTCAACGCTGGTGTTTCCGAACTGAACGTGAAAGGAGGCAATGCCACCTCCATGATTCAGCTTGCCACCCGAAGTGTTGGAGATGACATCGATTGGAGAAAATTCATGCAAGTAGGGCAGGTGTACGTTTTGCTTGAAAATAAGAGCATCAAAATTTTTACGGGAATTTTTTCCGATGACGAGACTGCGAGGAAGCAACTCCCCCGTATCCGGGAGATGGGCTTCGACGGGGCATTTCCAAAAGTGGTGAACAACGCCCTGTTGCACGAAGCCGGTGAATTCGAATCAGGTAGCACCACCAAAAAGCCGCTCATCCCCCTTGATTTCAGCGGCCGGCCCACGGTGTCCAAAAAGGAAGCCAGCCCGGCCCCTGCCACGTACGAGGATGTTGCCATTCTGGTTCCGGCAAAATCGGGTGGAGAGCTTACGGCGAAAGGTTCACCACCTGCCGCTAAAATTGCGCCTCCCCCCAGCCAGGCATTGCCTGATATTCGCCCTGGCGTGAAGCGCACTTCCGCTCTTCAATTACAAAAAATTCTTAAGGCCGAAGGCACGTACCAAGGCTCTCTCGATGGTTACTACGGCGCCGGAACAAAAGCCAGCTACGCCATTGCCGCAGGCAGCAACCGGCAATTTCAAAAATACCGCGTGCTGGAGAAACACTTTGCTTATCCAGCCAACGAGGCTCCAAAGGGTAGCCTTCAATACTATATCAATACACTTTGGGATGACCCCAAAACGGCGCTCGATGGCTTCGAAGCCTCGAATGCGCCAATAGCAAAAGCCTATAGAGCTTACTTTCTTTTCGTAAATGATGGCGCCAACGCCGATGTGAATCAGCTCATGAATGAGGCCATTACCCAAGCTTTTGCCGGTAAAAAGACGACTTTCCCGAAGTTCGATCCTACGGCCAATTATGCCTATTTCGACCTCGACCAGCTTTTGTTGCACATTCGCTATCTGCACGAAGTATCTCCCGGCAATCTGGCGGTTCCGTGTTGGATATTTCGCAAACATTCTGCGGCAGCACTCCAGGCCTTTGGCCCGCAAGCCGGCAGAGCGGACAGCAATTTAAGCGCCGGAACTTGCGGGGGATTTTGGGAATGGGAAGAGGTGCAACTGCTCAACGCCATTTGCCTCGACATTTGCCCGGCTACTGAAAGAAACGTGGCCAAAGACCATGAAAGCCAATTGGCCCTCGCCAGCCTTTACCTTACCCCTAAAGCGCCGGGCAGCGAGGAAAGCAAGGCGTTGGAAGCATGGAATACTTCGCTTTGGAAGGGTATTGATGCCTGGTCGTCCCGCGACCCTATGTTGGAGGAAATGAACACGGCATTGAAGCTGGTCTATTTCCAGACATGGGTGTTGCTCGAAGATTTTTACATGAATGAAGGATTCAGTGCGAAGGAATCGAAAGCACTGGCTCTTGAAGCATTGAAAGCCATTGTGGGGAATCACCTGGCACGTTTCATCTGACCCCCCTCACAACTGGGAATAAAAGCAAAAGGCTTTGGGCAGAATCATGCATCCGAAGCCTTTTTTTATTAAAACTGAAGAAGAATTTTGTCGCTATTGCGCCGTATTGCCTTTGGCCTTGTTCTGTTGTTCCACCGCCCTTTCATAATCTTCCATCGCTTTTAGCCGTTGCTCGATTTGGCGCTGTATCAATTCCCTTTGCCGGCTTTGCAATTTTGATTGTTGCGCCTTCAGTTCCTGCAATTGGTCGCTATAGCTGTCGCTAAATAGGCCGTTATACTGCCGGGGAGCTGCCCGCTGTTTTTCCATCAGCAAGTGTAATTCATCCGTTTCTTTGGCCCCTGGCTCCGCGCCTTGCCGGGCCATCTCTTCGGTCAAGCGCTCTATTAGTTCTTCGTTGACTTCGCCACCTTTCAATCTTTCCTTCCATTCCACCCGCATTTTGTCCATGTCCTGTTTCCATTCGAAGCAGTATGCGTCGCCATCTGGAAATGCGAACGCTCCATCGCCAGGCGGCAACATATTTTGTACGCCGGGTATCGCCAGCGTGTAGTTTTGCGGCGCTGTTGACGGCCCTTCGAAACGGTAAATGCCGCCGTTGCCATCCAGGAAAATATAACCCGGCGAATCGCTCTCTACTTCTTTCTCTATGATGATTTCTTTATGCCTGCCCTTTTTAAGTTTTTTGCCGTTGATGATGATTTTACTCTTTTTCCCGTCCTTTATTTTAATTTCTACTGGCTCGCCACTGCGCTCAGTTTCAATGATGAGGGTGGTATTTTTCCCATCTTGGCGGGTGATGATTTTCTGCGAGTTTTTCTCATGGTGAATTCCGGGAGCAAGTGGAGGGGCCGGGGGTACTGGAGGCCTTGGTGCGGCAGGAGGTTCAGCAAAGCGAGGCGGCGCCGGAGGCATGGGCGTATCGGGAGGCAGGGGTGCTTCTGGCATGGTTTCCACCTCTTGAAGCAACTCATCCGCCAGTTGGCTATACTCGCCGTAGCGTTCCTTCGGTATTTCCTTCCCGTCAATTTTCAGGGACACGATTATGTTATCTTCGAGGACGATTTCCACATCCCTTTCGTCATTTTGGCGGCGAAACCAGGTTTTGTTTTTAGACTTCGGCAGGGTGTCGGCCACTACCTGTGGCAGCGTGGCAAACGTTTTTAAAGGGGTCTCCAAAACTGGCAGGGGGGCCGTTATTTCGCCGGAGGCGAAGTGGTTGATAAAATGCCCGGAAGGCGTATTGGCCTGCACGGACAGCATCAGTACAGCGACCAGCATAAGGATGGTGGTTGATAACTTTTCCATAGCATTAGATTTAGATGGTGATAATTGCAAAATGCGATTGATGCGGTTGAGTAATTGGTGCTTGCTACGTAGAAACGGCATGGCAAGGGCCGGTGCTACCTGCCGCATTTCTTGCAGCGACAACAGTGCCCTGGCATAGGTCAGTGAGTTGCCGCATAGACCAACGGCGAGGTCGTCGCAGCAATTCTCCCGCTCGGTGCGTATGTTGGCCGAAATCCACCAAACTGCGGGGTTGAAATACAACAGGAATTCTATGACCGATTGCAGGAGGTTCAGCAGGTAATCGTGGCGGTAAATATGTGCCAGCTCGTGAGCGAGTATGGCTTCCACCTGCTCTACTGTCAGGTTGTTCACCGCTCCCACCGGTATCAGGATGATAGGCTTGAGCCAACCTGCCACCATTGGGGTGTGCACAAGTGCCGACTCGACCAGTCGCACGGTCTTTTGCACGCCCAGGCGGGAGCTGAGGGTTTGCAACTGACGTTGCCACTGTCCCGCCAAAGGCTGGCTGCCACGGTGCTTGAGGCGCTGAACATAGAGCAGACCGCCCAGCATTTTTAGAATGAAAACTCCCATGCCCAACAGCCACACCGATACGATGAGCGGCAGGTGTTCGTTGAAATACACCATCAGCGCAGACGGCGGATTTTCTATAAAATAGCGGCCCATTACCTCGCCATTCGCAGCCGTCACTTCCGAAACTATTGTTGCATTTGCTTGCGATTCTAACAAAAACCAAAGGAAGGTGAATATGGCTAAGAGCAGGGTGGTGCTGAGGGCCAGGTAGCTGGCGAGGTAGCGTTTCTGTGTGCTTTGTCTTTTCCAGCCGGTCAGGTAGGCCGACAGTATCAGCGCTACCACGAAAGCTTGCCAAAATGAATGGAGTACCGACCAGCCGAGGGCATGCAGCACATTTTCCGGAAATAGTTGGTTGATAAAATCCATGTCTTACGCTTTTGAGGAATCGAGCACCGGTGCTACCGGCCTTCCATTTTTTCGATGAGAGCTTTAATTTCGTCGAGTTCGGCTTTTGATGCTTTGTTGTTGCCAAGGGCCTGCATCACGAGGTTCATAGCCGAGCCGCTAAAAACATGATCCACAAAATTGTCGAGCAGGCTTTGCTGCGTTTCCGCTTTGGTGAGCACGGTCTCATAGATATGGCTGCGGGCATCGGTGTTGCGCCTGACCAGGCCTTTTTCGTGCATGATTTGCAGTACCTTGAGCGTGGTTGTGTAACCAGTCTCTCTTTTGTCATTCAATTTTTCATTGATAAAACGCACAGAATTCGGGCCGTACTCCCACAGCAATTGCAAAATTTCCAGCTCGGCGTCGGTGGGTTTCGGTAGTATATTGTCTGCCATTCTTGTTCATTTTAAAGGACTCAGTTCGAGTCCGCCTGGTTGGTACGATTTATTTCGTAGTGCAAGTTTATACGAACCGCTTCGTAAGTGCAAATTTTTCTACGACTATTTTCGTACATAGAGTGTATTAGCACTTATACTCCATGATTTTTCTCTTTGCATTGTATGGTGGGAATACTTACCTTGAGCGACAAAGTAGCCATAGTGCAACCCTTTTCCGCTACTTTTGTTAATCTGTCACTAACAAAACAAATAGAACCATGAAAGAAAACTGGGTCAAGATTTACAGCTCCACAGATTTGGTAAGAGTAAAAATTGCGGAAGATGTGCTGAAACAAAATGGCATCGAAAGCCATATTGTCAACAAGCCGGATTCCATGCTACCCATGCTGGGCCAAGCCGAACTTTTCACACCACCCGAAAAATCGGATGCAGCATTGAAAGTCCTTAAGAATAATAAAATCGATTAGGCTACCAACTTCTATCATCGAAGGCCACGGAGGTAATGGTTAGAACATAACTCTCCGAGACAAAACCATAAGGTTTCGGAAGCCTTATAGGTTTCTTTTCAAAATTGAATAATTCACGATGAAAATTATCATCCTTTCCTTGTTATTATTGGGCATAACGCTGAGTTCCTGTGCGCAGGGCACAAGCGATAATGTGCCTGGTGCTCAATGCGATAAAGCCGAAATTATGGAATCGAAAGAATTGGCAACAGCCACGTTTGGGGCTGGATGCTTCTGGTGCGTAGAAGCCATTTATCAGGAGTTAAAGGGCGTACATGCCGTGGCATCGGGCTATTCAGGCGGCAAGGTGGACAACCCGACTTACCGCGAAGTTTGCTCCGGCCTCACCGGCCATGCCGAAGCCATTCAGGTGCAATACGACCCGGCGGTCATTTCCTATGAAACTTTGGTAAAGGTGTTTTTTGCCACACATGACCCCACCACTCTCAACCGGCAGGGCGCCGATGCCGGCACACAATACCGCTCCGTTATTTTTTACCGAGACGAGGAGCAAAAAGCCATTGCTGAACGAATGAAAAAGGAGTTCGCCCCCACACTTTGGGACGACCCTATCGTCACCGAAATCAGCCCGTTTACCCGGTTTTTCGAAGCAGAAAAATACCATCAGAATTATTATAGCGACAACCCCAATGAGGGCTATTGCCGCATTGTCATCAACCCCAAAGTGCAGAAGTTCCGCGAGCATTTTACGGAGTTGTTGAAATGACCAATATTGAAGCCATGAAACTGAATAAACTCACGCCGGAAGAAGAGCAAGTCATGGTGCACAAAGGCACCGAATATCCTTTTTCAGGCAAGTACAACGACCATTTCGAATCCGGCACTTATCTGTGCCGGCGCTGCGAGGTACCGCTTTACCAATCGAAGGATAAATTTCATTCGGGTTGTGGCTGGCCCAGCTTCGACGATGAAATCCCGGGTGCCGTCCAGCGGCAAACAGATGGCGATGGCCACCGCATTGAAATTGTTTGCGCCAATTGTGGTGGCCACCTTGGGCATGTTTTCGAAGATGAACACCTCACGGCAACAAACACACGGCACTGTGTAAATTCCCTGTCGCTGAAATTTGTCCCCGGCCCGCAATGAGTGACACGGCGACTATGAGCCGTCTAAACTTCGATAACTTTTTTTAAACATAAAATACCAAAATTATGGCCGTACTAAAAGTCGTAGAAATTATGGCAGATTCTGACAAAAGTTGGGAAGATGCCACCCGCAAAGGCGTTGCAAAAGCTTCTAAATCTCTAAAGCACATCCGTTCGGCGTTCGTACAAAGCCAAAGCGTTACCGTCAATAAAGACGGCGAAGTATCGGGTTTTCGTATCAACCTCAAAGTGTCTTTTGAAGTAGAATAAGGTGAGAATGGGGAAGTGTGGGTGCAATTTACCCACCCACACTCCCAATACGCCAACCCGCCAATCATGTTTTACGAATTCAACGAGTTCCGGCCCGTCGTTCACGAAAGTTCATTTGTGCATCCGCAGGCTGTCATCACCGGCAATGTCATCATTGGCAGGCATGTGTACATCGGCCCGGGCGCCGCCATTCGTGGCGACTGGGGCGAAATCATTATTTCTGATGGCTGCAACGTGCAGGAAAATTGCATCATTCACATGTTTCCAGGCGTGACTGTGCGGCTGTCGGAAGGTGCACACATTGGGCACGGTGCAATCATTCACGGGGCTTCCATTGGCCGCAACTCGCTCATCGGCATGAACGCCGTGGTAATGGACAACGTGGTAATCGGAGACGAGTGCATCATAGGTGCGCTGTGCTTCATCCCCGCGAGTACAAAAATCCCGACTCGCAGCTTAGTGGTGGGGAATCCCGGCAAAGTCATCAAACAGGTGAGCGAAGAAATGATAACCTGGAAAACGAAAGGCACACAACTTTATCAGCGATTGCCGAACGAGTGCCACGAAAGCCTGCGCCCCTGCGAGCCTTTACGGGAGGTACCCGATGCCCGGCCAATACAGGAAGCGCTCTTCAAAACATGGAAGGAAATAATAGAGAAAGAATAATTCTCCTGTTATCCGGCTGCCGTCTGCTATCACACATAACCCTTCGCCTGTAGGCGGAATAGTTCGGCATACATTTCACCTTTTTCAAGCAATTCATCATGGCTGCCCATTTCCCGGAGTACTCCTTTTTCCAAAAACAAAATACGATCAGCCATGCGCACGGTGGAAAAGCGGTGCGAAATGAGCACAGCAGATTTTCCCTCGATGAGTTCGGCAAAGCGCTGGAATACTTCGTGTTCGGCACGTGCATCAAGAGCCGAAGTAGGTTCGTCGAGTATGAGTAGCTGTGCCTCCCGCATATAGGCTCTGGCAAGCGCCACTTTTTGCCACTGCCCACCCGAAAGCTCAATGCCTCCAGCAAAGCGCTTCCCCAAAATTTGCTCATACTTTTTCGGAAGCTCCTCCAACACCTTGTCGGCAAGGCTCTTGCGGGCAGCGTCCTTAATGAGGGGCATGGTGTACAACTCAGCGATATTACCGATGGCGATGTTTTCCTGGGCTTTCATTTGGAAACGGATATAGTCCTGAAAGATGATACCGGTGGTATCGCGCAGGTCTTTCAGCCGGTACTCCGACAGTTCTACGCCATCGAGAAGTATGCGTCCTTCCGTAGGTTCATATAGCCGGGCAAGCAGCTTTACAATGGTAGTTTTCCCTGCGCCATTTTCTCCGACCAGGGCTAATTTTTCTCCGGCCCTTAAATGAAATGAAAGGTTCCGCACAGCCCATTGCTCGCTGCCGGGGTATTTGAAGCTGACGTTTTCGAAGGTGAACCCTTGTTGAATGGGTTGTGGCACTGACCGGCCATTTTCAATGGAGCGAATCCGGGGTTGCAGCTCCAGAAAGTCGAACAAGTCTTGCAAATACAAGGACTGTTCGGCGATGCGGGAAAAGCGGTCCATAATTCCTTGAAGCATATTCCGCATCCGTTCGAAAGACCCGGCGAGGAAGGTTAGCATTCCCACGGATACAATGCCACTTACCGTTTGCAATAAAATAAAAACATAGGCACCATAATATGCCAGAGTGCCCAATGCCGACAGAATGCCTCCCCAAGCTGCCCGCCTGAGGGCAAGTTGGCGGTTGGCTAAAAAGTATTTTTGAGAAATGACCTGGAACCTTTTGGCGATAAAGTCAGCGAGGTTGAAAATCTTGACCTCTTTTGCCGTCTCATCGCTGGCACCGATGTATCGCAGGTAGTCGAGCTCCCGTCGCTCTGGTGTCCAGCTCGTGGTGAGGGAGTAGGTGCGGCGGTTGAAGTGGGTTTCGCCCCAAAAGGCAGGTAGCACTGCCACCACGAGGATTAAGATGAGCCAGGGGTTGAACGCCACTAACCCTCCGCCAAGAAAGAGCACGGTGACAAAGTCTTGTGCCTGTGTCAGCACGAGGGTCATCAGTATCGTCCGGCCGGTAGTTTGGCGCCGTGCCCGCTCCAATTTATCGTAGAAATCGGGGTTTTCAAATTGGTACAAATCGAGGGTGGCAGCGTGCCGAATGAGCTGTTCTGACGAGGAGTTGGAGAGCAGGTCGCCCAGCAAACTATCGAGCAGGGTAATACTGCGGTTCATCAACTCTGAGAGTATGGCTGCGCCAAATTCTGCTGCCACAAGCCACCATAGCCGGTCCATCGCTCCTCCTTCTTTTGAGAGCATGATGACTTCGTCAATGATTTCTTTCCCGATGTAGAGG
>SCUG01000241.1 GCA_004297645.1 Saprospiraceae bacterium
ATTTTTATTTCAACACAGAGACACGGAGGCACAGAGAACCAAACTCAACTCTGTGTTTCTGTGCCTCAGTGTTGAAGAATTTGGTCACAATTTTTTAGCGATGACTTATGATACAGCCTCAAAAAAAACACACATCTTATTTTGCGCACGTTCCTAAGCTGGCAAAGCCAGAAACCAAAAGGCTTTGTGCAAATAGGGTTTTGGGGGCTTCGCCCCAAAACCTCATGTTGGGCCAGCCACGAATTTCAGAGGTTAGCGCCTAATATGCTGAGTGTGCATTACTCCAGTTGTTCCCGCTTCAAGTTTAAACAATGCTGATTATGAAAACCACCCTTCGCATTTTGCTGATTCTCTCTTTACCCGCCTTTGCGCAAGCGCAATACTTAGAGGCAGGTATCCTCATTGGCGGCGCCAATTACCTCGGCGATTTATCCAACAACTCCAGCACTGTTTATCTGGGTGAAACGAAGCTCGCCTATGGCGCATTTGCACGCTATAATCTTACCGATTTTTGGACGGTGCGCCTCGGCCTGAATGCCGGTAAAATAGCAGGACAGGATGCAAACATTAAGAACGATGCCTATCTCCGCGACCGCAATTTGAGTTTCCGCACTAACATTACCGAGCTTGCGCTGACCGGGGAATATAATATCCTGGGATACCAACCTTATGGCCTGTACAGCCCTTTTTCACCCTATGTTTTTGCCGGAGTGGCATTCACCAAATTTACCCCCAAGGCCCGCTACCAAGGCAACTGGGTGGCCCTTCAACCGCTCGGCACTGAGGGGCAGGGGATGCCCGGCTTCGGCAGTTCTTACAAAAAATCAACGCTCTCGATACCTTTCGGCATGGGTGTAAAATATGCCCTCACCGATAAATTAAACGTTGGCCTCGAACTTGGCGCCCGCCGGACTTTCAGCGATTACCTCGACGACGTGAGCGGCTCGTATGTTTCGTACCCGGAACTGCTCGCCGGCAGTGGCCCATTGGCTGCCGCACTCGGGAACCGCACCGGCGAACTCAAGGGTGGCGAACCCGTCATCGTGAGTACCGGCACTCAGCGTGGTGACAATGCCGTTACCGACTGGTATTTCATCCTCGGAGTCACGGTGTCTTACAATTTTCTGGAAAATGGATTGATGGGCAACCGCCAGCATTCAAGAGGAAAAAAAGGCTGCTACGATTGACGGAGACCGTCCGGTTATTTCATCTAAGCAAGGCGATTTTAGCAGCCAGTATTTTCATGCCTTTTTTGGCTTTCAGCCAATAAATCCCGCTTACAAGATTCCGTACCCCGAATTCACTTCTGACATTTGGATAAGCCGTGCCCACCTCAACTATCCGCCCCAAAACGTCTGACAACTGGACCTGCCAGGTTCCGGAACTATTGCTTTTTATTTCAAAAGAAAACACAGAATTCGCAGGGTTTGAAAAAATGAGGAACTCCTCGCTGAGAGCGGCCTCGGTGGTAGGGGTGGAATTACACCCGTTTGACTCCAACAGTCCAGACCTTGGGCCGTTCAACGTCGCCCACATGCGCATTTTTTGCCCTTTTGTAAACATAGCCATGCAGGCATCATCGGTATAAAACATGAAGTTCATAAACATATCGGCCTCGTCGCAGGATACGACGGGGTGCACCGGGCACTGACTCAGATAAGTCTCGCAAGCCTCCGGCGTATCATCCACAAAGTCATCGGCGCAGCAGTCGTTGAAGAGCGGACCCCACGGGTGCTCCAGGTTGAAATAGTGCCCTATTTCGTGGGTGGCCGTCCGGCCGAGGTGATAGGGTGGCTCCAGTGCGATATTCCCGAACTGCCGGTAATCAATCTCCACGCCGTCTTGCTCCGGCGGGTCTTCCCCGGGAAAGGAGGCGATGCCTCCCACCGCCCCAGCGAACTTAGCCACCCAGATATTGAGGTAATGCTCCGTATCCCAGGCATCCTGTCCGCCGAGGTTAGTGTAGTGCAGAGAAACCGTTCCGGCAATGCCCACAGAGTTATCAGTGTAAGTGCGCGTGATGCCATTGGTTGGTGCGCCAGAGGGGTCTTTGCTGGCTAAGCAAAATTCAATTGCCACGTCCGCAAGGGCATCCTGAAATACTAATGGCACAGATGGTGCCTCTACGTTTTGCGCCCGGTAATCCTGGTTTAGCACGGCAATTTGCGAATAGATTTGAGCGTCGGAAATATTTTGCTCGTTGGTGTTCCAGACCACGTGAACCACCACGGGTATGGTAACGACGGAGCGGCTGGAAGGAGCCAACTTGTATCTGTCTATCCAATTTTCGATGAAAGTCTCGTTGATTGCGGCTATTTCTTTGCACCCAGGGTGAAGCGCCCAATTCTGCTGCCGGTGTTCCACAGCGCCGCAGCGGGCGTGTTGAGCAAGGGCATATAAGCTGGCGAGATGTAAGAAGAAAAGGATTGCTGCAAATCGTACCATAGCGGAGTTGGGAATTGATTTACCCAAATATACGCTGATTGGCCAACATAGTTGGACGGATAGTATTCAGAAAGGTCATTCAGGGTTGAATCTCCCACTCCGGCAAAAGAGAAATCTCTTCGGCACTGCCATTGCCCTTGCTGCCGCGGTTATTCTCACCGGGGACATTGGTTACGATGAATTCGACTTTGTCTCCTTCCTTCAATTTGTAAAAATCAGTGCCGGCGGCGCAGTCGTCCATGCCGAAATAGAAATCGCCTTCGGGTGTTTCGATAAAACCGAAAAACTCTTTGAGCCTTTTAATACGGCCTATGTAGTTGGCTCCCGGGTGCAATCGCAGGTTGCCAAAATTCTCGGCAAGATTGTCTTTAGTTGCCTCTTTATTACCGAAATAATAATCCCCGGTATCCGTTTCAGGCTGAAATTGGGAGCGTTCTTCCCTCATTTTCAGGCGGCATTCTTTGCAGTAAAAGGGCCTGTGCCTCCGCACAAATTCATCGGTGTGCACGGGGTTGGCGCCAGTGTGTAGGGGCGAATTGCACTCCACGAGTTTTTCTTCGGTCGAGGCGCTGATGTCGTCGAGCAAATCATTGAGCCAGATGACGTCGAAGTCCCGAACGCCTTTCTGGTTTTTACTGTCTTGTAGTTCGAAGGCGCAGGAGCTATAGATGCTGGCAATGGCGACGCGTTTGCCCAATTGCCTTACTTTTTGCAGCACGGGCACGAAATCCCGGTCGCCACCCACAAGGATGGCGATGTCGTACACATTGGGCAGTGCGGCAAAATAAAGCATGCTCGAAGCCAGCGCAATGTCCACACATTTTTCTTCGGGGTTGAATTCGTCTCCCGGGTTGCGGTCTGCCTTGCGAAGCCGCCGGCCTCGGAAATCAATGGAATAAACCTCCACATCGTAATCGTATTCCTCCCTGAGAATATCGTAGAAAGTACGCCTTCTTTTTACCATTTCCTGGTCAGCATCCTGGCAGTTGATGGCGTTGGAGCCAAACAGGAAAGTGCGCACGATGTCCACCGGGATGCTCCCTAATTTTTTACTGATGATTTTGCCCAGCACTACCGGCAGCTTGCCGTAGTCCACCTGAAAATCTTCCCCAAGGCTCCGCATGCCCGAATAGAGCCACGTGCCATCCATAAAAACCATAACTTTTGCCATGCTGTTTTTTTTTTTTGAGATTTAGAAAATTTTGCAGGCCATCTCAAAACCTCCTCACCTCCTAAACATTTTATCCCTCCCAAAGTGACCCCCCGGCCCGAACCTCATTTAATCACGAGTTTCTTTTTTACGCTAATGCCGTCTTTTTCATAAATAACATCGAAAGTGCCTGGGCGGAGGTAATATTTTCCATTGTCAGGTTCTTTTATTTTTACCTCTTTGTCTTCGTCTTTTTTCTTTTCGTTCAACATTTTTTCGTAACCCTTCACGGCTTTTTTGTCGAGGGTGCCGTGGTAGGTGGGGAAGTTCAGCCCTTTGGTCACTATTTCCTGCCAGCTTGTGAGTTGCAGGCCGCCACTTTGGAGGGTGATGTTCACCGTGCCGCTGGCGTTGACAAAAATTGGCAGGCTGATGTCCGGCTCATAAAATTCACCGCTGTATGAACCGCGTTTGTTACCCCAGGTGCCTCGTTGCAGCACCTTGTCAATATCGAAAGCAAAGATAGCTTTTTCCAAAACGCTGTCAACGAGTTCCTGAACCTGCCCTATTCCGGCTAAGTAAAGGGAGCGTCCATGTGTGCCCACAATCAGGTCGTGGTCGCGAGGATGCACCACCAAATCGTGAACGGGAGCAGCTGGGAGGTTTTTGTTCATCCGCATAAAATGCGCTCCCCGGTCGAGCGAAATATACAGGCCGTGGTCAGTGCCCACATATAGCAGATTGGCATTAACGGGGTCTTCTTTGATGACGTTGACGGGTTCGAGCGGCAAGTCGGTGCCGATTTGCACCCAATGAGCGCCGAAATCATCCGACATAAAAACAAGCGCCCGGAAGTCGTCCCAACGATAGCCATTGAGAGCGACGTAAACCCGGCTCACTGCGTGAGAAGAAGCCTGCACACGGGCCACCCATAAATCTTCAGGAAGACCGGTGGAAATATTGGTCCAGGTGTTTCCGCCATCTTTGGACACCTGAACGAGGCCGTCGTCGGAGCCGGTGTAGAGAAGGCCGAATTTGAGCGGTGATTCGTGAATTGTGGTCAATGTGCCGAAGGGGATATCGCCTGGTTTGCCACCTTTTGTGAGGTCATCGGAAATCACTTCCCAATCGTCGCCCTGGCTAAATGATCGGTGGAGCTTGTTTGACCCCATGTAGAAAATATCCTGATTGTGCGAGGAGAGGTGTATGGGGGTCTGCCAATTCCAGCGGTAGGGCGGTTCGCCAAGTTCGCGCTGCGGCGTGATGCGAGTGCTTCGCCCCGTATTTTTATTTGTCCTGAAATAATTGCCAAACTGAAAGCCGGTGTAAACGGTGTTGTTGTCGCGGGTATCCACTGCCACCTGCATACCGTCGCCGCCCAAAATGGATTTGTAGGGATATTCACCGGAAGCATACCAATCTGTGCTTGCTTTGTAGGTGTGAGGGCCGTACCATACCCCATTGTCTTGCATGCCGCCGTACACGTTGTAATTGTCCTCCATGTCCACGGCAATGGAATAAAATTGACCCACGGGAGGGGTGTTGCATTTAATCCAGTTTACTCCTTCGTCGTAGCTGATATTCAACCCACCATCGTTGCCGAGGATGAGGTGGCCCTTGCGGTGGGGATCCACCCAAAGTGCGTGATGGTCCACGTGGACATTATCCTGATTTATGGTCTTCCAGGTTTTGCCACCATCATCGGATTTCAGGATGGGCACACCGCAGATATAAAGCCCATTAGTATCGGAGGGTGAAGCACTGATATTACCGAAATAATAACCGTAGGAATAGTATAGATCGTCAAGATAGCCCTCGTGGGTCTTGTCCCACGATTTGCCACCATTGCCGGAGCAATAAACCTCAGCACCTACCACTTCTGTATCGAACAACCCGGTGTTAGCGTTTTCGAGATACTCCGCCAATGCGGCAGGTTTTATCTCGTCGTTTTTCACCATAGCGGTGACTTTATCAGCATCGTATTTTTTGGGGAAGCCATTATTTTCGAGATAGTCCGCTACATCCTCTTTTTTCAGAGAAAGAAAGTCAGGCTTCGTCATGGTGCGAAGCTGGTCTTTGGTGAGGCCTTCTTCTTCATTTTTTTCTGCATCTTTGGCGCGGCGGTTTTGGTTGTCCACGATAGCAAAAACCATGGTTTTACCATCTTTCACTTGAGCGGCGAGGCCGATACGGCCGGTGCCTTCGCCCGACGGGAAACCGCTTTTCCCATTTGTCATCAGCGCCCAAGTCTCACCTGCGTCAGTGCTTTTATAAATGCCGGAGCCTACGCCAGACTCCACGAAGTCCCAGGCCCTGCGCTCCCGATGCCAGGTAGCGGCATACAGAATGTCCGGGTTTTGAGGATCCATCACGAGGTCCACAGCGCCGGTGTAGGCGTCCACGAAAAGTACCTTTTTCCACGTGGTGCCGCCATCGGTGGTTTTGTACACGCCGCGTTCCACATTGGGGGAGTACAGATGTCCGAGTGCTGCCACCCAGACGATATTCGTGTCGCCGGGATGCAGTAGCACGCGGCCAATGTGATGACTTTCGCCGAGGCCCTTGTGCTGCCAGGTTTTGCCGCCGTCGCTGCTGCGAAGTATACCTGTGCCGGAATAGGAAGACCGGCTGGAGTTTGCCTCGCCGGTGCCCACCCAGATGACGTCGTGCTGCCAGTCAACTGCAATGTCGCCGATGGACATGACCATTTCATTGTCGAAAAGAGGCGTGAAGGATTGACCGTTGTTTTCGGTTTTCCACAAACCACCTGAGGCATAAGCGACGTAGAAGATGGTAGGGTCCTGTTCCCACACATCCACGTCAGCGACGCGGCCACTGGAAATGGAGGGGCCAATTGATTTGAAAGGCACATTTGCCACCAATGAATTCTCGAGCAAAGCCTTGCGCTGCTCAAAACTCCTGACTCGTTCGGTGGCCGGTGTAAACGGTGGACGTGTGAGTTGTGAAAATGCCAGAAGCGGCATGAAAATCAGAAGGACAAGGGATGTCGTTTTGTTCATAGAGGCGAAGGGTTTGAGAAGGCAAAGGTAAAAAGTAAAAAGGCAAAAGTAGTTCGGAAGCCACTTTTGCCTTTTTACTTTTCCTCCATTTACTGAGGTTTCGGAGGTTTTTTGAAAACGTCGTTGACGGAAAGGACGAAGTCGGGCAGAACGGGAGCGGCGGAGCACAACTCTTCCCCTTTTAAAATATCACAGCGGTTCAACTGGCTGCCTGAATAGACGTGGACTTCCTGTAGTTTTGGGAAAATATGCCATGCCACCTGAACGCCGGCGGCCCGGTAGTTTTCCATTTTTTCATGCACCTTGTTTATCTCGTCATTGCTGGAAATAACCTCGATGACGAAGGCGGGGACTTGATTTTCGCCATAAGCAGTACGAGCAATTTGCGCAGCAGAAATAAAGGCGATGTCTGGCCTGCGGTGGTTTTCAAGGAAAAAAATGTCGCCTTCATGCACCAGCAAGCCATCTGCTTTGCCTTGTGCCTCCAGGCGCTTAAATAGTTTTTGCAGGTTGTTGATGATAAAAAATTGTGTGTAGTCCAATGCTCGTTTTGTTTTTTCCACCACGCCGTTGAGCCACTCGTACTTGTAGCTGTCTTCACGGGTGAGGTATTTTTTTTGAAATTCTTCCCACGAGATGAGCTTCGGCGCGGTCGCCGTCTTATGTTCATCTTGTGGTGACTTCTGTTCTTGAATGGCGGTTGCAAGCATAATGGACATTTTTTACAAAAATAGGCTAATTTTAAAAGCTCGGGGGCCGGTCATTGCAGTTCGTACTCCTTTATTTTGCGGTAGAGCGTCCGTTCGGAAATCCCTAAATCCTGTGCAGCGTCTTTTCGGCGGTGGTTATGTTTCTTGAGTGCCTTAAGGATGAGGTCTTTTTCCATATCCACGAGGCTGAGACTTTCTTCGACTACTTCGGCTTTATGATAATCCTTTTCGGAATGTTCGATAAGGAAGGGTCTGGCGGCATCCTGATTTTCGGAAGGCACTGAGGCAAAACGCTCGTTGGCGTAAGCCTCGCCTTGGTTGACCGGATAGCCAAGATTGCCCCGGCTGGGGAAAGCCGGAGCCTGCGAGGGCTTCAACCTGCTGGTGTCCGGCATTTCGAGGTTATTCTGCCGCACCAATTCGTAAATGAGGCTTTTGAGGTCGTTTAGGTCGTTCTTCATTTCGAACAAGAACTTGTAGAGAATCTCCCTTTCCTGAAACCCCTCCCCTGAATTGCTCGCCTCGCTGACCATGGGCAGGTTGCGTTTGCCGATATTAGGGATAAGCCGCACTAAGTCTTCGGCCGAGATGAGCCTGCTTTCTGAGAGGATAGAAATCTGCTCGGCCACGTTTATTAACTCCCGGACGTTGCCCGGCCAACTGTAATTTTCCAGCAGATAACGCGCCTCTTTTTCCAATTGAATAGGGTCGCTGCGGTAACGGTTGGCAATGTCGTGAGTGAATTTCCGAAACAGCAGGTAAATGTCCTCACGCCGGTCCTTCAGAGCGGGCACTTTGATGGGCACCGTGTTCAGGCGGTAATAAAGGTCTTCCCGGAATTTGCCTTTGCGCACCCGTTGTTCCAAGTCCACATTTGTGGCAGCAATGATGCGGACATTGGTCTTCATTACCTTCGACAAGCCGACCCGGATGAATTCTCCGCTTTCAAGTACCCGCAGCAGAAAGGCCTGCGTGTCGAGCGGTAATTCAGAAATTTCATCTAAAAAAATGGTGCCGCCATCGGCGGTTTCAAAATAACCTTTGCGGTCGCTCGTAGCGCCTGTGAACGCTCCTTTGTCGTGGCCGAAAAGTTCTGAATTGATGGTGCCGGCTGGAATGGCCCCGCAGTTGATGGCGATGAACTGA
>SCUG01000242.1 GCA_004297645.1 Saprospiraceae bacterium
GGTAGATTCCCTGTTTCGGGTTACATCGTTCAGGCCGCCCCAGTCGCTCCAGTAAACGGAGCCGTTTTCCAAATTATTGACCGGGATTCCATTGAAGAGCACTTCCGACTCGGAGCGGTAGCCCCGAATGTCGAACCCGCCGGTGGAAAGGTTGTAAGCTGCTGCCTCGATGAATGGGTCGCGGGAGGCCGACAGGATACCCGAAATGTTTTCGCTGCCGGGTTCTGAGTCGTCCTCGCTGCCTGATAGGGTGATGACGGGAATCCGGTCTTCGCCGGTGACGGCATCTTTGCCGGCATGTTCTTCTCCCACTGCCGGAAGGTAAACTACGCCCACCGAAATCTGCTCCCGGTTGCCAATGGCTACGTCCCGGTTCAGGTCATTGAATCCCTGTTTGGAAAAATACAAATTTGCGGTTTCCGGCTGCCCTGATATTTCGAGGGTGAAATAGCCCGAATCGTCGGTTAAGGTGGTGCTGCCCGGCCCTGCCACCGTGACGTTGGCCACGGGAGTTTCCCCGCCTGTGGCATGCACATAGCCACTGATTCGGGTGGTTTGACTAACGCCAAAGATGGATAGTGCGATGGTGAAAAAGAAAAGAAGTAGTCCTTGTTTCATGCAGTTAGGTTGAATGGCCAAAGGTAGCATTAACCTGTGGTCAAAATTAATTTGTGGGAAATTTTATCTGCACGTTTACCACGATACCAAGGCTTTTTGTTGGAAATTTGATGCTCGTTGGATTTTAGTATCTAACCTCTGAAATTCGTGGCTGGGCGGACATGGGTTTTGGGGCGAAGCCCTCAAACCCATGTTTGCACAAACCCTGTTTGGTTATGGCTTCGCCTGCTTAGGATTTTAGCAGTTGATGCGAACGGCTTAGAAATCCCTACGGGCTTTCCAATCCTTTGCAGTTTTGATGTGCGTGTCACCTCCAGCGAAAAGCAGAATCACTTTTTCACCTTCGGTAAAATCTAAACCCTGCATGAATAAATACGCCGCAATACTCCTGTTCCTGGCTTTTCAAATTCCTGCCTTTTCCCAGGAAGGCCAATTCAAAACCGCCTGCATCGGTTTTTACAATTTTGAAAACCTCTTCGACACACTCGACAGCCCCGATACCGAGGATACCGAGTTCACGCCCGGCGGCATCCGCCATTGGGTGGGGGCGATGTACCGTGAAAAGCTGGGCAATTTGGCGCGGGTAGTTTCTGAGTTGGGCACAGAACTGACTCCCGACGGCGTGGCCATTCTCGGCGTGGCGGAGGTTGAAAACCAAACAGTGTTGGAGGATTTTGTGAAACAGCCAGCCATTGCAGCCCGGCATTATCAAATCGTTCATTACGAGTCGCCCGACCTTAGGGGCATAGACGTGGCCCTGATTTACCAAGCCAAGTATTTCAAAGTGACCGGTAGCCGGCCCGTGCCGCTCGTCCTGACAAGTGCCGATGGCAGCCGGACGTTCACCCGCGATATGTTGTACGTGACTGGCGACCTCGACGGCGAGGAAATTCATATTCTGGTGAATCACTGGCCCTCGCGCCGGGGCGGCGAAAAGGCTACCCAACCCTATCGGGAAGCCGGGGCTAAGCTTTGCAAAAATATCCGCGACTCGCTTCTTCTTGCCAACCCGGCGGCCAGGGTGCTCGTGATGGGCGACCTGAACGACGACCCCGTCAGCCCCAGCGTGAAAAACGTGTTGGCCTGCAAAACCAAAACCAAGGATGTGCGTCAGGGCGACTTTTTCAACCCCTGGTACGCGTTTTACAAAAACGGCACCGGCACGCTGGCCTACCGCGATGCGTGGAGCCTCTTCGACCAGGTCATCCTCTCTGCCGGGCTGGTCAACAACCCCGGTGGCTGGCATTATTACAAAGCGCAGGTGTTCAGCCGGCCCTACCTCATTCAAAAAACCGGACAGTACAAAGGCTACCCCTTCCGCACATTTGATTTCGACAATTACATCGCCGGATACTCCGACCACTTCCCGGTTTATGTATTTTTGTTGAAATCACTGGAACGGCCATAAATGTCCCTCGACAAACAACCACTCGAACTTAACGCAGGCTTCAAGTACGTACTTGATGTGTTGGAAAAAACAGAACAAAGCCTGTTCATCACGGGCCGGGCGGGCACCGGCAAATCTACCTTGTTGCAACTCTTCCGCTCCACCACCAAAAAAAAGACCGTGGTGGTGGCCCCCACCGGAATCGCTGCCCTCAATGTAAAAGGCCAGACTATCCATTCGCTTTTCGGCTTCCCGCCACGGCTCATCATGGCCAAGGACATCAAAAAGGGCAGGAACAAAAAATGGTTTAAGAAAATACAGGTGCTCATCATTGATGAAATCAGCATGGTGCGCGCCGACGTGCTTGACGCCATTGACCGTTCGCTACGTCTCAACCGCGAAAACCCCCTTCCATTCGGCGGTGTACAGTTGGCCGTTTTTGGCGACTTGTTTCAACTACCGCCCATTGTCTCCACGGAAGAAGAAAAGCGCCTTTTCGAGGTGGTCTTCGAAACGCCCTATTTTTTTTCGGCGCATGTCCTCCAGGAGATGAATTTGGAAATGTTGGAACTGCGCAAAGTGTACCGCCAGGAAAACCGCCTCTTCCTCCGCCTGCTCGATGCGGTGCGCCTTAACCAGGTGGACTGGGATGACCTCGAAGACCTCAACGGCCGCTATCAGCCATCGTTTGAAGCCACCAAATCGTACATTACCCTGTCGCCCAGAAACGCTGTCGTTGATAGAATAAATCAGCGTGAAATGGCTAACCTTTCCACAGATGAACACCTGTACACCGCGACGATAAAGGGGAGTTTTGACCCTCGCCTTTATCCTACCGAACCGGTCATGCATCTGAAAGTGGGGGCGCAGGTCATGTTTATAAAAAATGACCCGGAGGGTGAATTTGTCAACGGCACCATCGGCCACATCACGGAACTCCATGCAGATTCTGTGAAGGTTTTTACCGATGAGGAGAGCAAGCCCCGTGAGATTACCGTGACGCCAATGGAGTGGGAAATCCTGAAATACAAAGAATCTATAACCGACCCGAATGACTTCGAGACTGAGGTGCTCGGCACCTTCAAACAGTACCCACTAAAGCTGGCTTGGGCCGTGACTATCCACAAATCGCAGGGCAAAACTTTCGACAAAGTCGTCATTGACATGGGCAGCGGTGCGTTCGAGTTTGGGCAAACGTACGTGGCACTCTCCCGGTGCCGCACCCTCGAAGGTATCGTGCTCAAACAAAAACTGCGGCACAAGGACATTATGGTAGATGAACGGATAGTTGATTATTATGAGCAGAATTTTAGGAGCTGACGCGAGGCACTCTTCCCTAGATAACCTGACACCAAAAGCGGTGTATTTTGGGTAGAGGTAATGGTGCTGAAAAAGAGATTGCCGGGTAAGTTGTTTTCCACAATTTCAACACCCTTCGACTGGCAAAAAAAAAATTTGAGATTTTTTTTTGCCGTCGGGGCATTGAAATGTAGAAAACAGGGTCTCACTTTTCTGCACTTTCCCGGAGTCAGTAAAAGGAGACTTGAAGCCAATAATAACAGTGGTTTTAGACAGCAAAAATGATTTAATAAAATCTAATTTATTAACGAAGGACTATTGTTAAGTTGTCCGAAGGATTGGGGTAAGTACATTTTATTGTCCCTACCCAAACGAATATTGATGAACTGGTAAAGATTTCAATTTTTCAAACGATTTGACCTGCAATAGGTCAGTTCTTAAGTAAGTAGGAAATTAATGTCTTGACTTCGAAGGGCGTTTTATATTTGCCATAAGAAATAATTTTATGCGCTTCGCCATTTTTTAATAAAAACTCAATAGTGTACTTATCTGTGTCAGACATTCCTGAATCAAAAATTTTATCATAATCATCAGTATCAATACTCTCTGCAATCCTAACTAAGGATTCAATATATTTCTTGGTATTTATTTCAGACTCCTTTACAGATTTCGGCATTTGTAAAACCCAGATGCTACCTTGATAGATTTGTATCGAATCGAGAAGATTATTGTCATTACTTCTTGATGAAAATGAAATTTTCTCAATTTCTACCTTATTCCTTAAATCGGTACCTAATACCCGTCTA
>SCUG01000243.1 GCA_004297645.1 Saprospiraceae bacterium
TTCACAAAACCTGAAAAGAAAAAAACCGCCATTTCAAAAAATGAAACCGCGTAAAATTATAAATCATTCATCAGCCGTCTGGCTCTTCGTCCCATGCTATCTTTAATGCGACTACCATCCACAAAATTACTGCCTTCAAGATCGTTGGGAGAGCTGCTGTACAATTCGACCTCCCACCGAGGGTTGCTGATTTCGCCACGAGCTGTGGAGTGCAGCAACCGGTACCCGTTGGTGGCCAAAGACGGATTGTAAAACAGGAACTTCACGTTGTTTTGGTTGGTCATCGGAAACTGGTTGTATGACCAGATTTCATAGGGCGGTGCGGTAGGTTCGTCTTCCACGGTGATAGCATCGCTGGGAGCGCCGTATTTCATAAAAATATGGCCACGGTCGGTTTCGAAGCCATGACCAAAACCGGAGCGGAATTTCTCGTCCACCGCCCTGGCTATCTCCATATAGCTTTCGTAGGCATACTGAGGGTTGGTAGGGCTTTTTTTCGCCCAATAGCTAAACAGGTAAAGCCGCATGGCTTTGATGTTTTTCTCTTTTATGAGAGTATTCAGCAACTCACCGTCGTATGCTTCCACCTGCATGGCAATTGCTTTAAGCGCATACTGCAACTCATTTTCATCCAAGCGGGCCACAAATTCATCATCGAGGATGGTGGTGGCAGCAATTTCTTCATTGGTTGCATTCAGGTACGGGTTGGAGCGCTGAAAGAAAACAGACTTTTTGCCCAACAGCACTTTATGGCGGTCGCGCACTTCCACGTTGAGGTTGTAGTTGCCGCTCGTAATTTTTGAAATATCTACCTGCTGCAAAAATGCACAGACAGGTTCTGCCGCACACCGGCGATGGCCAATGCTCACTACGTGCAGCTTGCCGTCAGATTCAATTTGCTCAATGGTGTAGGTGACCAGAAAGTCATCGCCGATGGCTTTGTCCGCGTTATAGATTTCGTTGTAAAAAAGGAGGCGCTGGGTGTATTTATCATAAAAATTGGAGGCAAGGCTTTCAAAATAATAGCCGTTTTTTACCATCGGGTTATCGTATGCCGAAGAATCGGCAAACTTAAAGGAGGAAAGAAGTTGAATGTCGGATTGGCAAAGTCCGGTGTCGCTGAAGTTCATGGAAAAAGAAGAATTGTACTTTCGGGCATTACCTGGCTTGTTGACATCTTCCACCGAAACTTCGATAGTATATTCCCCGTTCTCAAGCCCGTAACGCTTCATGTCCACGAAATCCAGAGGTTGTTCAACTGCCGGGCTGTGAAGCCGGTAGATATCATACTTGACGATGCCTTCGCCTTGCTTAAACATGATGACGACCTCAAGGGTAGCCTGCAATTTTCCGGTTTCTTGCACTGGAACGAATTCGACTGTTTGTCCCACCACGTTTAAGTAAACCTCAATGAAATTGCCCGATGTGCTTTTGAAGGTGGCATAGGCTATGTTGGCATCAATGGCTCGAAGGGCCATAGAAGACAATAATGTGAAAGCGATAAAGAGAGTTATTTTTTTCATGGAAGGAAATTTTAGACAGAAAGCGAAAGATGGCGAAAAATGCCAGATACATTTGTCATGGCCAACACCAATTTCCGAAAAAATCAGGATTCAGCAACGACGGGATTGAAAATTACAAAGCGTGCCGTTGTTTGGGGCCACTCCCCCAAGCGCTTCCTGAGCAGCGATTCCGAGTTTGGAAAATTAAAAAACTTGGCAAAATAAAACAACTGAACTCTCTACTTTTGGCGGGCATATAACATCGAGCAAATGGAACTTAGAGAAATACTGGAATTAGGACTCACCTTCGGTAAACACAAAATTACCATTGGTGATATTTTGGCAGTCATCCTCATCATTCTGGCTGCACGGCTGCTTACTTTTCTGGTGAACCAAGTGGTGCTAAAACGCTATTTTAAGAAGAAGAATTTGGACGTGGGGCGTCAGTATGCCGTCAGTCAATTTGCCATGTACATAATATATTTACTGGCTCTGTTTTCCGTGTTAGAGTTGATTGGTATTGTCTCTGTTGTCCTGGCGAGTTCGGCAGCTTTATTAGTTGGCATTGGCCTCGGATTGCAGGATGCTTTCAAAGACCTGGTGTCTGGAATTATCATTCTTGTCGAAGGCTCAGTGGAAGTGGAGGACATTATTCAAATTGGTGACATGCCCGCAAAAGTCAAGAAAATAGGCTTGCGAACTTCTGTGGTGGAGACAAAGGACCATAATAGTATTCTCATCCCCAATTCGAAACTTGTGATGGACGCTGTGATGAACATGAGCCACAATAAAACAGCTACACGGTTTAATATCAAAGTGGGCGTCGCTTATGGTTCAGATGTGGCATTGGTCAACAAACTATTGTTACAGGCGGCAGACGAAACCTCTGAGGTTTTAAAAAAACCGGCACCAACCGTTCATTTCAAAGATTTTGGAGACTCCTCCCTCGATTTTTCCCTGCTATTTTACAGCGAAGAATTTTTAG
>SCUG01000244.1 GCA_004297645.1 Saprospiraceae bacterium
TGCCGCCGCCGAGGCCGGTGAGCAGGCTGTCCGTCTGCCCGTCTTGCCAGAGCCAGCCGAAGGGCGCCGTGCCGTTCAGTGGGGTGATGGCCGCTGTGCCGTCGTCGCTGTCGCTGCAATGGGTGGGGGTGACGTTGATGGAGAGCGTGAGGTGGCCGGTGATTTCCACCTGCACCGTGTCCGTCAGGGTGCAGCCGTTGGCGTCGGTGACGGTGACGGCGTATATCCCGGCGGGTTTTTCCAAGATGGCAAAAGTGGTGTCGCCCGTGCTCCACAGGAAACTGAAAGGTGCAGTGCCGCCGGTGGGCGTGGCGCTCGCCGAGCCGCCGCTGCCGGTGGCGCAGTCGTAAGGCAGGCCGGTCGTCGAAGCTGTCACGGCGGGCGCTTCGGGGATTTCCACTTGCGCCTCCACCGTTTTGCCGAGGGCGTCGGTGATGGTGAAAGCGTAATTGCCGGGTGGCAAGCCGCTCGTGCCGGTGCCGGAAGCAGTGCCGCTTGTCCAGGCGTAGCTGTACGGCTCGCAGCCGTGCGCCAATTGGAACTGCACGGCGCCGTTGGCCGCACCGCCGCAGGAGGGCAAGGCGATGAAAGAGGTGTCCACGCTGAGGGCGGGTGCTTCGTAAGCGCCCATGTCCACCGTGCCGCCGAGGATGCGGGGGTTGCCGGCCAGGTCGGTCAGGATGCCGAGCGAGTCCACGATGGCATTGTCTCCGGCATTGATGGCGGGGGAGCAGGGGAGCAGGGTGAAATCGGAGGCGGCGGTGTCGGCGAAGAGGGGGTCTTGCAGGTAGAGCATGCCGGGGCCGCAGGTGACGGGGCCGTTGGAGATGGAGGCGCAGTCGGGGAGGTCAACGAGGGTGTGAGAGAAAGTTAAATTCATAGTGGAACCAAATCCTTCATGGTCTACTAATTTAGTATTAGAGGAAAGGCCGTTTTTCCAAAATAAGGTATTAACAAATAGAATTGATGGTGAGCCATACCCCGTATTAATCACGCCACCATCACTATTTTTGTTCGAATAAAATGCGCAATTAACTACCTTGGTATCTGAATTGCCACTTTGACCATAAGCAGAAGTCGATTTACTGAAAAGACAATTAATTAATTTTAAACTGGCATTGTTTGAGGATACGCAATAATGGTTTCCAATAAATTTGGAGTTAGCCAATGTAACCAAAGCAGAATAAAAAATGGTAACAACTAAACCTTGGTGGTTTAAAAAATAGCATTTTTCAATATAAAGCCCATCTGAGAAAATCCAATTGAGATTCCAAATAGCAAAGCTGTCTCCTGTACCAACTAACATATTATTATCAAAGGTACATCCTGCTAGAATCAATTTTGAAAACTGATTATAGTTTCCATATGATATTGCTCCACCTTCCAAGTTTGCCACGTTATACTTGAATGCACAATCTTGAATAATTAGGTTGCGATTACCGTAATCATTCTGGAAGTAAATACCACCGCCTTCGCCTTGTGCAGTATTATTCAAAAATGTGCATTCATTAATAAATACATCATGGGTAACACTAGTACCCGATAAATAGATAGCCCCACCGTTTCCAGAAGAATTGTTCTCAAACTGGCAATTTATCAATGACAAGCTGACTGCCCCTCCTGAAGTGCTTTTCATGAAAACAGCACCTCCATTCGAAATAGCATGGTTCCCGCTGAATTTGCAGTTAATAATGAACGGGCGGGAATCTTCCGTCGTCGAGGAGCCGGTGAGATATAAGCCCCCCCCACTCTTCGTCCTGCCGTTTGAAGGTTCGAACATCACCTGGCTATCCGCATTGCCGCCCGTGACAACGAAGCCATCGAGTACGGTAGTGGAATCGGCAAAACTGGAATAAACCACCGTAAAGGAATTGTCCGTGCTGTCGCCGGGCATGCCAATGTCGCCGCTTAGAATGGTTTCATTTGCCTCCCAGTCCCGCTCGCCTAATGCCGTTTCCACACCGGTAAAGCCTCCGAACATCCGCACGCCATTTTTCAGGGTGAAGGAAATATTCCGGTTCGTGCCGGTGGTGGGAAGGTAAGTCCCCTGCGCCACCCAAACCGTGTCGCCGTATTGGGCTGCGATGATGGCGCTTTGCAGCAACGGAAAGGCATCCGTCCACGACGTGCCGTCCTGGTTGCCGCCTTGCACGTTGGCGTTAGCGTAAAGGATGGTACAATGGGCGGTCTGTATGCAGAGCGCCAGGAATAATATGGAAGGTAGAAGTTTGCGATTCATGGGAAGGTGATTTTTACGATTAGACTTTCCAGGTTTTAAAAACCTGGAAAGTCTTTGCCTGATGATTATTGTCTGGTTATTTTTCCAATCACTGACTGCCGGACAGTCTGCACCCGGTAGGTGAACACACCATCGCCCCAAGCTTTGGCTTTATCGAAAATCACCTCTTTTTTACAGGCTGCTGTTTCGCCGCTCCAGGAGTCCACAAGTCTTCCGTTCACATCGAACACCGACACCTCCAGCCAGTCGTCTTCCGGTACGGAAATAAGAAAACGCAGTTCGTCCCGGAACGGATTGGGGATGGCAGTCACCTGCATTGGTTCCTCGTTCATCCGGCTTGGGCCGGTGACTTTCTCCTTCGTGAAATCCAGCCGAATCGCATGCTCCGTCCCGTCGTCTTCATAAGCCCTCCCTTGCAGGATGCTGTTATCCAGGCTGAGCACCGAAGACCAATTATCGATAGGCCGAAGCGCCTTGAACCGCAGGCTGAAAGCGTGCTGCGCTTCTCCGAACCAGGCGGGCTTTGCATCCCGTGCATGCCACAGCACCCTGACTTTCCCCTCGTTAATTTGAGTCAGCCCGAAATTGCCAGGCGTCATGCCGTCCAGCGTGCCGGGCAGGGCTTCCTCTAATTCCAGGTAGTTGGGGTCGAAGCGCAGGCCCGCTTCCCAGGCAACCAAGCCTTCCGGACTTTTAACGTACAACTCGATTTGAGTTCCATTTCCTTCTTTTACAGGGGAAGAGGAACACAGCAATTCCACCTTGTCTTCTGCCCTGTCTTCGGGTTCGCCGTCACTAAAGTTGGTGCAACCCGTCAGCGCACTGCTGTTGACATCCCCTACTTTGATGGCGATGAAATCAATGCCCTGTGCTTCGGTTTGAGTGGTCATATCAATTGAAGCACATTCGGGAAATACCGTTTGCCAAGGATTTAAAGGGTTGGGGAAAATGAAGTCCTTTGGTATAAAGCGCCAGGAAGTTCTTTGTGAGTAATTTAGTATGATTCCTAAGATTAGCCTTCTTATTTCAACAATGTCAGCAGTAGTTATTTCGTCTTGTCCTCCCTGAGGTTTTATCGCATCCGCAGCAATCAACTTATAAGGAGACCCTAATGCCTGAACACCCAGAATGTGTTTATGAATTAAAACCAAATCGAAAGTCGTCACGCCATTGAGGGGGGTTACATTTTTATTGGGTTGTACGGCATAGTGATTTGAGGCGCAGGTAAAGAGCTGAACGTAAGAACCACATGGGTTAGCTGAGGTGCCGAAAACCTGTTCAGGGCAACTTGTGGAAGTACACAGACAGCCGCCGCCTGATTCGGTAGCCGCACGAATGGTGATTCCCTCGACCGGGTTCACAGTCTGCGGAAGGTTGTCTCCGCAAGTGTTATTGGGGTCAAGTTGAGCGAAAAGAGGAATTTCCACCGGGTCGCCGTTTTCTTTCTGGACCATACCATTGATTAAGTTGTTGTCGGGGTTGCAGGTGGAGCAAACGGGAAAGGGCGTGGTGGCCATGTCGTATTTGGGAACGCATTCCCCGGTGAGCGGTATTACCACCCTGGTGTTCTCCGTAAAGAACACATTGTTGACGCAAACGCTGTTGGGAGAGCCGCCGGGATGGGTGAATTTGATGTCCAAAATGGGAACATTACCTCCAAGGAAATAGCCAGGGCAAAACCTGTAGGTAACCAAATTTCCGGCGGTAATTACGCAAGTGCTTTGTCCTGGCAAAGGGCAACTATTCACACCACTCAAGTTGCATTGTATCGGAATGGCCTCAAGATTTGCCAATGGCCCGCTGGTAATCAAATTAAGCTCCACCAGGATTTCGTCGAAATCTATGGCGGGACCGTTGATATTAAGACGAACGGAAAACCCTGCTTCGCAATATCCCAGGGGCCCGGCATATTCGGTGTACGCCCCCGTGGTGAGCGTCACATAATCACAAAAGTTACAGGGGTTGACAATGGGCAGGCTTTGCAACAAGTCCGGGTCTGTAGTTACGGCAGGGATGCAAGCCTCCGCAGCAGTGCCTGCCAGCAAAGAGGCTTTTTTCAACTGGAAGCCATCCAATTGCCCGTTCAAACCACCCAAAATAACTTTGAAGCTGTCTCCGTGGTGGACGGTCAGGCCAGACCCCGCATATTCAAAGGTCGCATTGCAACTATAACATGTGGGAAAAGGGCTGCCCTGCGGACATCCTGTGGTGAAACAATCGAAAGAAGTCTGCACCCCCGCCGGGGCCATCAGTTCCGTAATCTGAAGATTCCCGGAAGTCAGCGTTTGAAACTCGAAAAGCAATTGTTTGACCTGAATGGAAGTGGGGTTGTTGGATTGGTCCAATACATTCGCCCTTAGCTCCAAACCTATTTCACAAGCGTTCAGGCTTCCCGCATCAACTTGCTGAATATCGAATGAAATCTTCGGGTCCGATTGAACGCACTCCAAAATGCCGGGGAAATTGATAGAACCGTAGGCATCCGTTACATCCGGCAGGCAACAGTCGCCATTTGAATCTTTCACCCTGATATACTCCACCGTAATGTTTGCCTGCCCCAACTGGTTTTCCAATCCGTCGGGTTTGGAAATCGTAAAATTCAGCAGCGCTAACGACTCACCGGAATTTAGAGTCGTTGAAGAAAGCGTGTTGAGGTAAAAATAATGACTATCGCCTTCATGGGTCTCATAGAGCGGAAAACCCGGCGGGTTAGTGCCTTCCAGGAAATAATCTACCAATTCATTCTGGGGAACGTCCGGCAGGGTGTTGTAGATGTCTTCGATTTTTATGCGTAAATCCGCTTCGGAAAGGCTGATGGCAGAGCTGCCTGTGTTCGTGATTTTCAAACTGACAGGTACTTCCACGTGTGGGTCGTATTCTTTAAAATGAACAAGCGGGGGTGTAGCGTTTTCATCATAAAAAGGAACCAGTTCCACAGATAAATCGGAAGGACAGGCCGGGGCAGAGGCAACAATATAACTGGGGTCGTCCGAACTCATTTCGCAAAAATCATCCACTTCGCAATCAATTATGTTGTTGGGCTTAAACAAGCCCAGAGAAGTTGTCTGCAAACCAACAGATTCGCCCGGGTCAGTAATGACTACCAACTCATAGTAAAAATCCGGAAGCGCAGGGTAAGTGCAGTTGGTTTCAAAAGGAACAATAAACTGTGTGATGTTTTCATCGCATTCCAATTTGAAAATCACTGTTTTAGGGTCTGGGTAATATTCTCCCACTGAAGTGCCAGGAGGAGCAAAAACACTACCTGCTACCTGTGTTAAATCCTTGTCAAACACCCCGTCACCCTGGATTTTAACCGTAAGCCAAAGAGACTTTGTTTCAAGAAACATGGGGGTGGGATTTGTTTGCCCCACGTACTTGTAATAAAAAGGAAAATTAATCCGGGAACAGTTGTCAGCAGTACTGAGGTTGACCGCCTGGCAGGCTTTCAGGCTTATATCGCTGCAACTGAAATTCTGTCCGCTAACCGTTGAAAAGAAAAGAAAAGAAAAGAAAAGAGGCTGCATGTTTTTTACGAGGGAGCCAACCCTGCGGTGCGCTGTAATCAGATTTTTGTGGCACATAATTAATCGGCTTAAAAATATTAAAAATTTGGTATCCCCTCAAAAAATGCTGGTATTTCGAGCGGCAGGGTTCAAAACCCTGCCGCTCGAAAAGACTGCGTAATTTTGGAAAACTCCCATTAATTTATGAGGGGATACAA
>SCUG01000245.1 GCA_004297645.1 Saprospiraceae bacterium
TAACACTTGACATTGTGTGCCCCGGCGCCGCCTCCGGCGGCGCCGGGGGGAGGGGATATTGGGGGCTTCGCCCCCAAACCCCTAAGCCAGCGAAGCCAGCGCCAAATACCCGGGATGGACAAAACCTAACGCTCGACAGTATAGCTAACAGCTTAACCAATTCTTGCAAAAACTCCTGCCGCATCTCCACGTACTGCCGCATCATGCTCTGCTCGCTGGATTTGTTTTTGTGGAAGTCCACCATTTCGTTCAGCCGCTCCACCTGTTCAAGAATGTCGGAGATGCGGGCGATTTTATCGTTGACAAGTACGTTGCTCATTTCAATTGCTTTTAAAAGTTTCCGAATTTGAGTTCGACAAGGCCTTTTGGGTGGCGTATTTGGCTTCCAGTTCTTCAATTTTTTGGGCTAATTCTTCGTAAGTCAAGGCATACCGGCGTAGCATGACAAACGTACGCATGATGGCGATAATTACCTGCACGGCTTTTTGGCTTAGGAACGTGCGCAAAATAACTTGGCAAGTTTTGCAGAAGCCAATTCACCGGGTGACTCGAAGTCACCCGGTGAATTAGCCAGGTTGTTTTGCGCACGTTCCTTCGCAAAACACTTGAGAGTATAGCGGTGCACTATTCCGTGAAGGCGTAGGGCAAAGATTTTGTTTCCCGATGCTTTTGTGAACCGGTCACAAATTGTGACCTGTTTTCCCCAGTTGTCGCAGGTGTCCACTTCTCTCTCCTACTGCTTTGGCGGGCTATTCAGAGGCGCACCCACGGCGATGTCGCAACGATGATTGGGCTGCCCATGTGGGGGATTCATTCCTGCGGCTGTTGTGCCCGGAGTCTGATTGATTTCTACCGGTGATTTGGTTGGTGCAGATTGTGTTTGCAGCAGCGGATTTATCTTGCCTGGAGGTGTAAGGGAGCCATCCAATGGAGCACCCACAGGCATATCACAACGATGGCCGGGCTGGCCATGAGGCGGATTCTTCGCTACATTACCACTGGCACTGAGTGGCGTCAGCGTTTGATTGGCCGTTGCAACCGGGGTTGTTTCCGTTGAGGTAGCCGGAGCGTGTGTCGAACCGGCGGGGGTTTCGGACTGGCCGGTTTTGTCATTGCCGCATGCGGCAATGGCCAAAGTGAATAATACTGCGGAGGAATAATGGATGAATTTCATAAAAAGAGTTGATGGTGATTTCATTCCTGCCTTTTACAACAAAGACCTGAAAGGAATTACAACTTAATAATCCAACTTGCCGGAAGTTCTGACACCCTGTGAATTTCCTTGCAATATAGCTTGTTCAGGATTTAGATTCCGGTGAAAAAACGCCTCTTTTTTGATGGTACTTCGTTGGGAAAATAGTCATTTTCCCGCCCTCCCGACATAAAGCCGGGACGGGTTGGCTCATCAAAAAACTTACGCTTTTTTCCTCGAAACCCAAATCCCAAACAAGCTTTTAAGAAGGACGTGTGCACCAGACGGTGCCTACGCCCACCGCAAATCAGTTGCCCAGCAATGACCGTCACGTATTCGTCGAGGGCGTATTCCGGGCGGTACAAAACAAAAATACAGAGCACACAAAGGCTCCCTGAGAATTACTGCTTTTTGAGCCACATTGGTTTTCAGTAAATCACTAATTCTCTGGCGGAATAACGTCACCTAATTGCTGGTGATCCATTTCCGATTTACCACCAAAACGGTAAGTCAAGGTAGCATTAATCAGGTAATCGGCGAAGGCAGCGTCGCCAATGGTATATACCCCTGTTTGTGCTGTTTTTTCTTTATCCTGGGCACTTTGCACCCGGTTGCGGAAAATAGCTATGGGGGCATTCAAATTGAAAGTAGCACTGCGATACGAGTAGGCAATGCCTGGCTCTACGGAGATGATGTATCCGGGGCGGCGGAATCCTTTACTCCCTCCGGTAAGGTCTTCAGAAGGTACACCTTCGACTCGCCCGCCTACGCTCACGCCAAAGTCCGGCATAGGTAAATAGTTGAACCCCAACCTGGCAGCATACTGGTCTGCCACGGAAAAGTAGCTGTATGGGTCACCGGGGTTCGAAGTTGAGCTTCGTAATACATCATTTACCTCGCGTGGATTGGAAAGATAAAACCCACTGAAATACACATTGGCGTTATTGAACAGTAAATGATAACCCTGAATTTCAAGGTTGATTCCCCAACCGCCATCGCCTAACTGTATGGATTGATCAACGGGGCGGCGAACGGTGTAATCGTTTCCCAGGCTGTCCAATTTGTGAAAATCATCTTCAACACCGGGGTTGCCAGTAGGTGCTTTGATTCCAAGCCCAATGGCAAAGTTGCCTTTGGAATACTTGGAGGGGTTCAGCATCCAGTAGGTGGCGGATAGGCGAATATCACCAGCGCCCGCCGAGTTGGTATGAAAACGTTTGTGCTCGGGATTGGATACCTCGGAATTGCCGTAATGCTCGTAAAGTGAAGAACGGTCGTTGATAGTTACTGGCAGAATCGCCGTGAGAGACAATCGGCTGCTTAATGAATAGCTCAAGCCTAAATCGAAGGAATTAAAATGGTTAATAACCTCAGTGCCATCTGCCACCCGGTTGGCTTCTTCATTTTTGCCTCTAAAATGACGGAATGACTTAAAATGACGGTAACCCATTAGAGCCTGGAACTCGCCTTTGTGGAGTAAGCCGGTTGTATTGCCACTGATCATCGCCGCGCCTCCGGAACAGCTCATGTTCCGAATGGCAACGCAGCCTTGTGAAAATCCGGTTTGGATGCTGAAAAAAGTAATCAGAGCCAAAATCAGAATTATGGTGAATTTAGATTTCATATTCAGATAATTTTATGCAACGCAGATAGAGCGGGCTATTAATGAGCCAGGCAAATCCAGCTCCTGGTAAGCCTGTTCTAATCTGCATTTTTAGTTAAAAAACATGATAACGTTATTC
>SCUG01000246.1 GCA_004297645.1 Saprospiraceae bacterium
CCTTTGCGCCCTTGCGCCCTTGCGTTAATTATTTTGTCTCGCTTTTTCTCATCCGCCTTCGGCGCTTAATAATTAACGCAAAGACGCAAGGACGCAAGGACGCAAGGTTGTTTTTAGTTCTCTGCATTTCTGTGCCTCTGCGTTCAATTTTATTTGTTGCGCCAAAGGCCCAAGCATCTTTTGATGCAGCCACACCGCCCCCCTATTTCGGAAAATGCGCCACCGCCGCCTGAATCAAATCCACCATTTGCTGCGGTGGAAAAATCCCCAGCACGATGACGAGCGCCAGAAAAAAGTATTGCGAAATGCTCTCCGTTCCGCCCCGGATTTGCTCCACCGGCAAGCCTGTGGCTTTGACGGGTGGCGTAAAAATGACCGCAAACAGCCGGGTGGCAAACGCCCAGATGATGATGGTCAAAAGCACGAGGACGATGGCGAGTATCCAGATTTTGTGGGCCTCGAACAGGGAGCGAAACACTAAGAATTCGCTGATAAACATGCCGGAAGGTGGCATCGCTGTCACGATGATAAAACCAAGAACGAGCACCAAGGCCCCCGGCTGGTTGTATTTGAAATAGCTGCCCATGTGCGTCATGTCCTTCGTACCGAAAGTGCGGTACACCTGCCCCATCTGGAAAAACAGGCTGGATTTGGCAAGGCTGTGCAACACCATGTGCAACACGGCAGCGTAATAGCCTAAGCCACCGGCGGCCATCCCCAACATAACTATCCCGGCATGTTCGATGCTGGAATAGGCGAACATGCGCTTCATGTTCATCACTGAGCGCATATAAACCGCCGCTACAAAAATGGACGACACGGCCCCCAGCATGATGATGCCGCTGGCCCATGGCAGTACCGTCGTCTGTGCTACTACCTCGTAAAAACGAAATACCCCCACAAAGCCCACGTTCATCAGTGAGCTTGACAATAGCGCCCCCGCCGGGGAAGGCGCCTTGTCCTTGGCGTCTATGCCCGCATTGAACATGGGCACTAATCCGACCTTCGCCGTGTAGCCCGTAAAAATGAAGACGAACGCCAATTGCAGCCAGAAGGGGTCGAGCCGGGGGGCCACTTTCACAAGGGCAGTGTAGGTGAGGTCGGTCGCGTCTATATCCCGAAGAGCAAGGCTCAACAACAGGATGCCGATGAACACCATTGAAATGCTGATGGAGCAGATGAACACGTATTTCCAGGTGGCTTCGAGCGTTTTGGCGTTGCGGCGGTGATAGATGAGGGCGGAGGCCGCCAGGGTCGTCATCTCCACAAACACCCAGGTGACGCCGATGTGGCTGGTGAGAAAAGCGGCGCTCATGGCAGTCACCAACAGAATGAGCGAGCCATAGTAATACGCCCGCTCCCGTGCGTCCTCTTTGTGTTTTTCAATAAAAATATTGCTGTGGTAAAACGCCGGTATGGCGATGGCCGACAGCGTCAGCAGCATCAGCACCGACAGGGCGCCGGGGTGGAAATAGCCCGGCTCCGGCTCGTTGAGGCGGTATGTTTCGCATAGCGCAAAACCCGTTTGCAGCACCAAAAAAATGGCTGACAGCCAGGTATTCCGCCGCCTGTCCCGGTTGAAATAGACAGCACTGGCGAGCAGAAAACTTCCGATGAGGTAATAAATGGTCATATCGTTTCGAGGTCTTTTCAAAGTTAGGAAGCAATTTGAAGTTGCTTCCTTACATATCCCATTAGTCTTTCAATTGGCTGAGTTGCTCCACGGTGGCACCCTTCATTGCGTCGCCGATTTTGTTGGCGAAAATGCCGAGCAGAAGCACACTCACGAACAGGTCGAGCAGTATGCCCGTGTTTACCAGCATGGGCATTTCATTGCCCACCGCCAGCGACAGCACGAACACGCCGTTTTCAATAATCAAAAACCCCATCACGTGGGTGATGATTTTGCGGCGGGTCAGAATGATGTACAGCCCCGTGAACAGCGCCGACAGTGCCACCACAAAAAAGAGCTTGTTGAGCTGCGCCTCTTTCACCATGTTCGACAGCAGGAAGGTGCCGGTGATGATGACGGTGACGATGACCAATGACAAAAAGTTGCTCAGGTATGGCTCTGCCTCTCTTGTGATTTGGTTCTTCTTGATGACGTAATTCATAAAATAGGGCACCGCTACTGTTTTGAAAATGATGGTTTCCAAAAGAACGAATGCTAAGTTCAGCGGGCTGATTTCCGAAAGCTCCAAAAAGCTGATGCCAAACAAGAGGACGCCCTGAAAGGCAAAAATCTTGTTGTACGACAATAGCCGGTTCGAAATGCTCAGGTAAACCAGCGTCGCCAGAAATGTGATGAGCAAAACTTGGGTCATTTGATGTATGATTTTTGATTTGAGATTTTTGATTTGAGATTTTTGATTTGAGATTTTTGGGGACATCGGCAAATTATACTGTGAGCATTAGGTTTTCCGTAACTATACAGCCGGGGTAATTGCGCCCCGCCCCGCCCCGCCCCTGACCCCTAAAGGGGAACCTACTTTGGGAAGTTCGCAGATAGTTGCCAAAACGGTTCCCCTTTAGGGGTCAGGGGCGGGGCGGGGCGCTGAATAGCCGGGAAAATGGAAATATTTTTTGCCTTTTTTGAAAAATGAACCGGCTGTATAGTTACGGTTTTCCCATTCCGGGTATTTGTTTTGGTTCTGCCAACTTAGGGGTTTGGGGGCGAAGCCCCCAAGTTCCACTCCCCCTGAGTGCCGCCGGAGGCGGCGCTCAGGGCAATGAACGTTGGGTGTTGTTTCAACTTGATGTATTTTATAAAAGCCTCAATTCGTGAAAATTCGTGTGAACTATTTTTCCCCTCATAAATGAATGGTAGTTCTCCCAAAATGTCCAGTTCTTTCGAGCGGCAGGGTTTTTCCCGACAAAATGCCGGGATGCATTTCCGCTCCAGAATCGCAGGGTTCAAAACCCTGCCGCTCGAAAATACCAACCCTCTTTGAGGGGATACGCAAAATCTATGAGCCGGTTTTCCAATTCTTCTGGCGTCATTGCGCAGGTGTTTTGATGTATGATTTATGATTTGAGCAGCGCCTTTGCCGCTGGCCAAATCTAAAATCTAAAATTAGGGGTGTTAAGAGAAAAATTCCAAACGGTTTTTTTGACGCTGAAAGACGCTGGTTCTTTATGATTTCACGCTGTTCCTGATTTTTTATTTCATAAAAAATCATAAGAATCAGCG
>SCUG01000247.1 GCA_004297645.1 Saprospiraceae bacterium
CAAGCTCCCCCCCCGCCCCCCCTCTGAGAGGGGGGGAGCTAAAGTCTGCTAAGTTGTTACATTATAGCTTTCGCTAAAAAAGTAAGCAGTATTTGGCTCCCCCCCTCTTTGAGGGGGGGCGGGGGGGGGGAGTAAACACATTACCAGCACTTTTGCGGTTGACTGACAGTTTTTGAATGTCGGTATTTTCTACCGACATCCAAAAACTAAAACCCTCGCTAACCCGGCACTTTTGTTTGTTGATAACCGGGGTTGCTCAAATGGCTAAAGTCGAGTAAAAAAGGTATGTTCTTTCTTCTGGTTTGATTTTTATTCAAACTAAAACCGGCCTCCTTAGCTCAGCTGGTTAGAGCGACGGACTGTTAATCCGTAGGTCCAAGGTTCAAGTCCTTGAGGGGGCGCAAAAGGCCTCGCAGTGATGCGGGGCTTTTGTATTTTATTCCACTCCTTTCTACCTTCGCTGCTGATTCCGGAGCAGGGTGGCAGGAGCCATCTGGCCGCGCAACCATTCAACCACTTCCTGATGAGCCTTCTTACCGTTGGAACCGTCGCTTTTGATGACATTGAAACCCCGTTTGGCAAAGCCGGCCGCATCGCTGGTGGCGCTGCCATGTACATCTCGCTGGCGGCTTCTTATTTTGTGAAACCCATCCATCTCATCTCCGTTATCGGCGGTGATTTCCCGCAGCAGGAACTCGACTACATGACGTCGAAAGGTATTAGCTTGGAAGGCTTGCAACTAAAAGAAGACGAAAAATCCTTTTTCTGGGCTGGAAAGTACCATCGGGACATGAACAACCGGGATACCCTCGACACGCAGCTCAATGTATTGGCTGACTTCGACCCGGTGTTACCAGAAGACGCCAGGAAGAGCGATTTTGTCATGTTGGGCAACCTGACCCCAGCCGTGCAGATGCGGGTAATAGAGCAACTGGAAGGGCACCCCCGCCTTATTGCTTTGGACACGATGAACTTCTGGATGAATACAGCATGGGACGGCCTGATGGAGGTGCTGAAAAAAGTAGATTGCCTCGTCATCAACGACGAAGAGGCCCGGCAACTCAGCGGTGAACATTCCTTAGTAAAAGCCGCTGAAAAAATCCTTACCCTTGGGCCGCATTTCATTGTAATAAAAAAAGGAGAACACGGGGCGTTACTGTTTTACGAAGGCAAAATCTTCTTCGCCCCGGCCCTGCCGCTGTCGGAAGTTTTTGACCCCACCGGCGCCGGCGACACCTTTGCCGGAGGCTTCACCGGCTATCTCGCTCATTCGGGCGACCTGTCTTTTGAAAATATGAAACGCGCTGTGATTTTTGGCTCCGCAATGGCTTCTTTCTGCGTGGAGAAATTCGGCTATCAGCGTCTCAAAGGTCTCTCCTCCAACGACATCAAAAACAGGGTGGCCAAATTCGTGGACCTTGTCCATTTCGACGCCAAGTTGTGACATCGTGACCCCTCCTCCTCACTCCCTATTCGCCAGTTGGCCGCAGGCGGCATCTATGTCCTTTCCGCGACTTCTTCTCACTGTAACCATCACTTCCCGTTCTCGCAGGTACCGTGCAAAAGCGTCAATGGTATCTTCCGAAGATTTGCGAAAATCAGCCCCCTCGATGGGGTTGTATTCAATGATATTTACCGTGACGGGGAAACGGCGGCACAAGGCCGCCAGGTGAGCGGCATCTTCCGGGCTATCGTTGAATCCCTGAAAGGCGATGTACTCATAGCTGATGCGATTCCGGGTTTTTCTATAAAAATATTCGATGGCGTCCATCAGAGTGGTGAGATTGTTTTGCTCATTGATGGGCATGATTTCGTCGCGCTTGGCATCGGTGGCAGCGTGTAGTGATAGAGCGAGATTGAATTTTACGTTGTCGTCAGCGAGTTTGCGAATCATTTTGGCGATACCAGCGGTACTCACCGTGATGCGTTTCGGCGACATGCCGAGGCCATCGGCGGCGGTGATGTGCCCGATGCTCTCCATGACGGTGCTGTATGCCAGGAGCGGCTCTCCCATCCCCATAAAGACGATGTTGGAAAGGGGGTGCCCGAAAGTGTCGAGCGACTGCCGGTTGACGAGCAGCACCTGGTCGAATATCTCTGCGGCATCGAGGTTGCGCACTCTCTTCATGCGCCCGGTGGCGCAAAACTTGCACGACAGGCTGCACCCGGCTTGGCTCGACACACACACCGTGAAGCGCTTTTCTTCCGGCACGGGTATCAGCACCGATTCGATGAGGTGACCATCGTGGAGTTGGAACCGGCTTTTGATGGTGCCATCTTCACTGCGCTGCACCCTGTCTTCGCGAATAGCATGGATGGCGAAATGGGTGTCGAGATTTTGCCTTAGCTCTTTGGAGAGGTTACTCATTTCCTCGAAAGTATGAGCGCCCTTTTTCCACAGCCACTCCCAAATTTGCTTTGCACGAAATTTAGGCTCCGCCATGCCGGTGATGAACTGCTCCAATTCGGGTAAAGTCAATTTTCTGATGTCTGTCTTTGTGGGAATGGCTTCCATGTGGCTGCTATTTGATGATGAAAAACCCGGTGCCAATGGCGAGTGGCCAACAGCCAAAAAAGAAGGCAAGCAGCTACATCGCACCGCTCAACCTCCTACCCTTGCTGCATTTCTGCCCTGGGGGAGTTCAGAGGGAGCAAGTCGTGTAGTGCTCGCCAAGGGCAAAGGTAAAGAAACTACCAGAGTGTGAGAATGCTTAACAGCGATAGTTTGCGGATTTTTTTTTCTTTTCCCACCTCCACTTCCAGCTATAATTTTCTGTCATGTTTCCCTGAAACTTCGTTTACATTTGCCCCGGAGGCAATTTATTTTTAGGCGCTATGGCCTGCCTCTTTGTTTTCACGATGATGAGCCGCCGGTAAATTGAATGACCTTAGTTCAGGCAAAAATTTGCCATCTTAAATTGAATCTTACTTTCGTTTTGTTCGTACTTAATTTTTTTATTCTATCAACTTCTAATTTCTGACTATGAATATTTTTGTTGCTAAATTGGATTTAAGAACCGAAAGCAGTGAACTCCAATCTGCCTTTGAACAGTTTGGTGAAGTCTCTTCGGCCAAAGTGATTATGGACAAACTGACCGGGAAGTCCAAAGGCTTCGGTTTCGTTGAAATGCCCATCTCAGATGAAGCCCTGAAGGCAATAGATGCCCTCAATAACTCCGAATTGGCAGGTAGCACCATTCTCGTCAAAGTAGCAGAAGACCGCAGCAATGACCGGCGAGGAGGAGGTGGCAGCGGCTATGACAGAGGTGGCGGCGGCTACAATCGCGGTGG
>SCUG01000248.1 GCA_004297645.1 Saprospiraceae bacterium
GGAACACACCTCCCGACAAGGCTTTTCCAAGTATCAGGATGTCGGGTTTTATGCCGTAATAATCGCAGGCCAACATGCGTCCGGTGCGGCCAATGCCCGTTTGCACTTCGTCGGCGATGAAGAGCACATTGGCGTCTTTACAAAGCTGGTAAGCTGTAGGCAGATAATCTTCGTCCGGCACTACCACGCCGGCCTCTCCCTGAATAGGCTCCACGATAAATCCTGCCACATTGGGATCTTCCAGCGCTTTGCGCAATGCTTGCACATCGTTGTAAGGAATCACCTCGTATCCCGGCAGGTAAGGGCCGTAGTCTTGCGTAGCCGATGGATCCACCGAGGCAGAAATGACGCCCATCGTGCGGCCGTGAAAGTTCTGGCTGGCGAAGATGATTTTTGCCATGTAGCGAGGTACACCTTTCACTTTATAGGCCCACTTTTTACAAAGCTTTAGCGCTGTTTCCACTGCCTCCACGCCCGTGTTCATGGGCAGCACCTTGTCGTAGCCGAAAAAGTCTGTGATGAATTTTTCATAAAGCCCAAGCTTGTCGTTGTAAAATGCCCGCGATGTCAGGGTCAGTTGTCCGGCCTGCGCCTTGAGCGCATTCACGATACGTGGATGGCAGTGCCCCTGATTCACGGCAGAATACGCCGAAAGAAAGTCGTAATACCGCTTCCCCTCAACATCCCAAACAAAAACGCCCTCCCCGCGGGAAAGCACTACCGGAATGGGGTGGTAATTATGGGCACCATATTTATCTTCGAGTTTCATCAACCCGGTGGAAGTAAGGGCTATTGTATTCTGCATCTCTTTTGATTTTATTTGTTTTGAAATTAAAACAAAGGTAAGGAATTCCGGGCATGCCCGCTTGCCAGCAGATTGAGTAAATCTCCTTTCAATGCTGACAATTGTCACCGGCAGGAATCATAGCCCTTCCCAAATATCAGGGTCAATCATAAATATCTACTTGGCGCCGAACAGATTTATGGGGATACTATTCTCAGTGCCATTAGGCGCTTATGCGCAATTCATGACCAACAAAATTTCGACTGCTTTGATAGGCTTTCCAGGTTTTAAAAACCTGGAAAGCCTCCGTTGCTACCCGCTACCCGTTAGGGCTTTTCCCGGCATAGCGACTGGAAAACGAAGCCATCGGGAGCTTGTCGTGGGAGAGGTTTTACGGTATTCTACCTGTAGGTTTTCATGTAGAACCATTATCTCCTTATTTCGATGTACCCGTTATAGCTGTGGCCTTCGCCGTCTTCGAAGAGGTAGAAATACGTGCCGTCCGGCAGGTCGTTTTGCCCCCAGGAGCCACCCCAGTCGTTTTCGTAATGCTTGGTGGAAAAAACTTTGTTGCCCCAGCGATTGAAAATGTGCAACGCATGGAGCGGGTATTTCTCAAGGCCCTGAATGCGGAAGAAATCGTTCACACCATCGCCATTGGGCGAGAATCCATTGAAGATGATGAAATCATCGCACCGGACTTCCACCCAGACAATCATCGTAGAGCATCCCTCCGAAGTGCACACCTCGTAGAAAAAGTTGTCCAACGCTACACCTTGCCGGCTGTTGCAATAGCCTGCTTCCGGCCGGTAGGTGACGCTGAAATCCGGGTTCACCACCACAGAACCGTGCAACGGTGCCCGCACGATTTGCATCGAAACGATGCCGCCGTTGATGACGTCGTTGGCCAACACATCTTCGTTCACCGGGGTATTTGCCACGGTGACTAATGTATCGGCCATCAGGTTGGTGGACTCACCGGCCCGCACTTCCACACTCAGATAAGTGGTGTCGCAGATGCCGAACTCATCGCAGACTACAAAGCAGGCCTCCGCCTTTCCCTCATAAGCGCCGAGGCAAAGGACGCAGGAGGTGCCGGGAATCATACCGAACTGCGCAGCATTGCCAAAGCCCCCGCCACAGACTTCCTCTACGCTCGCCACTTCGCCCAACAATTCGTCCAGACTCAGGCACAAGGTGTCTTTTTGGTTCACCTTCACCACCGTCTTGAAATAATCGGGCGTCACGCAGGCCACCATTGCCCGGAGGGTGTCGCGGAAGTCATCAGACAGCCGCCTCACCACGAAAGAATTGTCGCCATCAGGCAGTGTGACTTTCGCCGAACCTGGTGCCAGGTTGGTGTTCAACTGCAATTGTGCGAAAGCACCGGAATATACCTGGCTGATTTGCAGGTCGCCGTATGTTCCAAGGCCAACGCCTCCCAGAATGGTGAAAGTAGTAGTATCGAGCACCCAGTTTCCATTGGAATCCCATTGATTCATAAGACCCACTAATTCATCCACCGTTTGGAACGGTGCGGCGAAATGCTGCCCGTCCACTGCCCAGTCTTCGAGATGGTACGGGCCTTCGATGCCCCATCCCGGCAACGCGGCATAGCTGTAATAATGGTCAGCGACGTAGTCGCAAATGCCAAACGTGCCGTTGAACGGCTGCCCATTCAACTCGAAGTCATAGCCCGCCAAATCATCGTAAGGTATGCCGAGGCAGATTCCGGGGTCTTCGTAGTCGCAATTGGCGCTGACCACCGAGAATCTATTGCCAAAAATGCCGCCCGTAAGTGGTGTGTAGATGACGCCAACGATGAGCGTATCCGTACACCCGTTAGCTGGGTTCACATAAACGACCTGGTTGACACCGGCAGGAAGCATCAGCTCCGTACCCATCGGTGTGGTAATAAAATTGGGCTGCACCTGAGCGGTCACCTGCGTACTGTCGTGTGTGATGAACAGGTTGCCGCAATTGCCCCCCACGTTCATGCTGGTAAAACCGAATACCCCCGGGTTGTTGTACCACATACCCGCCGTATCCACCGCGTTCATGGCCGCCACGAGGTCATTCATATTGTTCACCGAAGTGAATAAGGTATCGTTGTGGTGCTCCCAAACCACCGAATACGGCCCGGCGTTGCCCTGCCCGGCCACCAAAGCGTAGGTGTAAAATATCACCGAATCAATTTGGCAAAGGCCGGGGGCCTGCGTGTACAGATTCCCATTCACATAAATGTCGTAATACTGCGAAACGGCATACGGCACAGCGAGGCAGACATTGGCGGGGTCAGACGCTACATCCACGGTCATGGTATCCTGAGAAAAAACAGGCGCGCACTGCGGGCAATCGTCGCCGATGGTAAATTCCAATTTTGCAAAACAGGAATCCTGGCCAAACCATTCGGCAATCACCACGTAATTGCCTGCCGGCAAATCTGCCCGGGCATTGTCAGTTGCATTGGGCGTACCGAGGTTTGGCATCCATAGGTAGGTGAAATATTCCGGGTTGCCCAACATCTGAATGGCGGCTGCGCCATCGGCATTGCCGCAAGTGGCATCTGTCAGGCTCAAGCTATCGAGCACCGGCGGGAAGCACGGACATACATTGCCAATGGTCACCACGAGGGTATCCGTGCAGCCGCCGTCCGTGGCGAATACGAGATAATCGCCAGCAGAAAGATTGTTTCTGGCGGCGCCGTTGCCGCCATCGCTCCAGGTATAGTCCAGCGTATCGGGGCTGAGCGATGCAGCCCCATTAGCAAAGCCGCAGATTTCCGGCGAAGTACTCCAACTGACGTTGTAGCCTCCGGCAACGATTATATTTTGCGAAGCAGACGCTGCATTTCCGAAGGCATCGGTCGCCGTCCAGGTGCGCTGAATCAGCGTGTCGCATCCGCCACCCGCCACTAAGTTGATGGTTTCAGCGAAGTTCACCGCCACGGCCTGCCCGGTGCAACCATCCACCGCCGTCACATTTGCAGGGCCGGGCACTACCCCACCCTGGTTCGGGTAAATGATGGTATCGGCCGGTACCCCAGCCAAAACCGGGACTCCCGTATCCACGACGTGGATAATCTGAGAAACTACAGCCGCATTTCCACAACCGTCGGTGGCCGTGTAAACCCGCACGAGGTCGTAACCTGCATTTGCCACCACGGTATCCTGCACTACCGAAACCAGCACCTGCCCACAATTATCATTGGCGGCTGCCGCCGCAAAAGGAGGCACTGCATCGCCGCAGTTTATCGTCGTATCAACCGGCACACCCGTAAAAGCAGGCGCCGTATTGTCCACGATGAAAATATGGAGCATGACCGTCGCCGTATTTCCGCAAATATCGGTGGCCGTCCAGGTGCAATCTTTGGAAAGCAGGAATCCGTCATTGGCACAATTTCCCACGGAAACCGAACCTTCGGTGAATGCCAGCGTGGCATCATTGCATAGGTCGGTGGCCACGGCATCCGAAACGCCGAAGACTTCCACAGCATCGCACGGCATAACCAGGGTGTCGCCATCCGTCAGGCCGGTCAGCAAGGGATGCACGAAGACAATCACCGGAGGCTGGTCATCAATTACATGAATCGTCTGCACTACGGTTGCGTGATTCCCGCAGTTATCCACGCCTACCCATGCCCTGGTGATAACCCTGTGGCACAGGACTGTGGAATCTATTACCTCAGAATATAGCAGCACGAGGCTCGTGTCGCAATTGTCGCTGAATAGTGGTTGGCCGAAAGGAATAGGGCTGCCACAGGAAATCACCGTATCAACAGGCTCATTTGAAAAAACCGGAGGCTGCGTATCCTCCACCGTGATGGACTGCGTAAACGAAAAGGCATTGCCGCAGTTGTCGGTAGCCGTCCACGTGCGAAGGATGGTAGCAGGGCAACTGCCCGCCTGCGTTTCTGAAAATGTCACCACTGGCGACGGGTCGCAGGAATCGCTGGCTTGCAGCGTGGCCGGCGCCGGCACGTTGCCACATTCCACCGTCAGGTCGTCAGGCGGGAGGATAAATGCCGGGGCCCCGGTATCGTACACCGTGACGGTCTGCGTGTAAGTGGCCGTATTGCCGCAGTTGTCGGTAGCCGTCCACGTGCGAAGGATAGTGTATGGGCAGCCGGTGTCATTGACCACCTCATCGAAAGTCACCACCACATTTGCGCTGCAATTATCAATGGCCGTGAGCACCGGAGCGGCGGGCACCGAGGTGCATCCGGCAACTGTATCCGGGGGCAATTGGCTGAACTCCGGGGCGAAATTGTCCACGACGGTCAGCCGCTGGGTACGGCTCAAAGAGTTGCCGCATTCATCGGTGGCCGTCCACGTCCTGAAAATAGTATAAGGGCAGCCGTTGGTGTGCGAGTCATTCACGGTCACGACCGGCGCGCTGTCGCAATTATCGGTGACCAGCACCTGTGCCGGTGGCGGTATGCTGCCACACTCCACGGTAGTATCTGCCGGCACGCCTGAAATTTGGGGAGGTGTCAGGTCCTTCACCTCAATAGTTTGTATTTGCGAAGCCGCATTGCCGCAGGCATCGGTAGCGGTCAGCATGCGCACGAGCTGGTAATTGCCGCCGCAACTGCCAGGGACGAGCGTCTCTGTCAATTGCAGCACGACGTTGCCACCACAATTATCCGTAGCCGCAAAACCGGCGAGCGAGGGCATGGGGGGTACTGCGCCACAATTGACCAAAGTACCGGTGGGCAACTGGCCCGCAATTACGGGCGGCAGCGTGTCTATCACCTTGAAATAAACCAACCACTCTGTCTGGTTTCCGCAATGGTCGGTGGCCACCCACCCAATTCTCATCAACAGGAGGAAAGGAGCGCCGTTGCAATAAGCCGAGTCTATGATATTTTGTGTGTAGTAAATGGAGGGGTTGGCATCGCAGGCGTCGGTGGCAAAGGCGCCGTTACCGGCCAGCACCGGCACTTCATTGCATTGGAAAACGAGGGTGTCGCCACTGCTCACGTTCAACAATGCAGGGTGCGTCACCACAATTTCTGGCCCGGCAACGTCCACGATGTGGACAAATTGATGCAGCGAGGTCTGGTTGCCGCAGGCATCGGCAGCAGAAAAAATGCGGTCGAGAACGATGTCGCAGGAATCCTGGCTGTTGACCAATTCTACCAATTGCACTTGTATGTTGCTGTCGCAATTATCCGTCACCGCCGGGAAAACGGCGGCGGGAATGGCATCGCCGCAACTGAGCGTCAGATCCGCCGGCATGCCCGAAAGCACAGGAGCGATGGTGTCCGCCACGGTAATTATTTGCACGGCAGTGCTCGAAAATCCGGCTGAATTGGTGGCCGTCCATCTGCGGAAAACGGTCATGGGGCAGCCGGTGCCGGCAATGCTGTCAGCCTGCACGAGCGAGGGCACCGGGTCGCAGTTATCCCAAGCCACGACATTGGCAGCAGGCGGCGGGATATTCGAAGCGCAGTTGACCACCGTATCCACCGGTACATTCAAAATGACCGGCGGGGTGTTGCCAGCTCCGGTGAGGATAATCGTCTGGCTCTGCGTTGTGGTATGGCCACAATCGTCGGAGGCTGACCAGGTGCGGACGATGGTATCGCCGTTTTCCACTTCATTAAAGCTCACCACCATATTGTTGTCGCAATTGTCCACAGCGTACACCGGGGGCGGGGGCGGCACGGTGCCTGTGCACCCTATCGTCAGGTCGTGCGGCACGGTGTAAAGTTTTGGCGGCAGGTTGTCCACCACCACCACCACGATGTAGAAAGTGCTCACGTTGCCGCAGCAGTCGGTGGCCATCCAGGTGCAGTTCATGGTTTGGATGTATCCGTTGGTAAGGCAGTTCACCATTGGCGAAGCCACCTCCATGAAAATCACGTCCGGGTTGGGGCAGCAATCGTCGGTGACCATAACATCTGCCGTGCTCATGGCCGCCACACCCTGGCAATCGAGGTAAATCGTATCGCCCAATGCCAAGTTGACCAGCGCGGGGTTGATTGGCGTAATCACGGGGTTCTGGTTGTCCTGCATGGTGATGACCTGTGTGGCTTGCGCCGCATTGCCGCAGGCATCGGTAGCTATCCACGAGCGCACGAGTTGCATCACGCAATTGCTGTCGCTGAAAATGACCTCCGTGAACAGCACGGGGACGTTGGGGTCGCAATTATCGGTAGCGGCCACATTCGCCGGAGGCGGCACCGAGCCACAACTTACCTGCACGTTGGCGGGCACGCCCACCAATTGCGGCGGCGTGTCATCGGTGACTTCCACGATTTGGGTGAAAGTGGCGGTTTTCCCATAATCATTCCACACTATCCAGTTTCGGGTGATGATAAAACTGCAACCCTGCGGCGTGGAGGTGGAATCGAAAACCATGAACAAGTTGCTGTCGCAATCGTCGCCAAAAACAGGTGGGTCGTAGGGTATGGGGCCGCCGCAATTCACTGGCAGAAAGTTGGCCGGCGTGTAAACGAGGTACGGCGTCGAAATCTGCACATCAATGAACAACGTGTCGGAAGTTGCACAGCCCAGGCCGTCGTCATAATTCACCACATAATCCGTGGGACTCAACGGGTAGGCCAGCGTGACAGCACTCGCCGGGTCGCTGAGTGCAAACGATGGCGTCCAGTTGATGGAGCCGTTGCCGTGCGACAGCCCGGCGTCAATCAGGATGGTATCGTTTACGCAGATGGCGAGGTCCGGCCCGGCATTCAGCGCCGGACACTGGTAAAGGCAAACGCTCGCCGTGGTGTCGCAATCGCCCCAGTTGAGGCTGAGGCAGTTCGAACAACCGTCCAACCCAATGGCGCTACTTGCTACGGGCCGGACTCCTGGCGGAATGAGGAAGCGCACTTTGTAATTTCCGGGCGTCAGCCCGTCGAAGGCATAATGTCCGAGGCTGTCTGTCACCGTCGCCATGATGGGGTTGAGGGTATCGGCACAGTTGTAAAGGCTCACCGCCACACCGGGGAGGAGTTGGTCGCCAATATCCATCGTGTCGTTCAGGTTGGTGTCTTCGCAAACGATGGAGCCAATGAAAACACATTGCACCGGCAGGTTATTTTTCAAAATAATAGGATCGCCGGGGGCCAGGTCAAAGCTCATGAAATATGGGTTGGCAGCACAAGACGTATCGGCCAGATACATGCCAAGGGTATCGGAGCCGAGGATTACCGGGTTGGGCAGGTTCGTCGGGTCGAAAGGGCCGGGTGAAGGCAGGCATTTGCTGCTCATGGGGTATCCCGCCGGGTGCGAGTAGCTTAGGTTATAAACGCCCGGTGTGCCGTCGGTGAAAAACTCATAATAACCACTGGAGCCATCAGCCACGATGGTCACCTGGCCGGGGCCGGTGACGGCGATGGTACCACCGGTAATTATCTTACCCGTTTTGTCGCAATAAATATAGCCCGTCGGGTCGTGCGGCAGCAGTTCGATGAAGGCGGTGTCCATGTCATCCTCGCCGGGAGCCTGGTTGTCAGGCTGTGAATCCACATCGGGCAGCGGGTCGCCGGCGCTATTGTCAACGGCAGTGACCTCCGCCGTATTCGCCAGATTGGCGCCAGACTGGGCATAATGCAGCCTCAGCAGAATATACACCGAAGCTGTATCGCCAGGCGCGATGGAATCCGGGAAAACATGAGCAGCCAAATCCGGCCCTGCCAAAGTCCAGCCGTTCGTATCGGCGGGGCTTAGCACAAGGCCTTCGGGAATCATGTCATGCACGGTGACATGGTAAGCCGTCTGGTTTCCCTGGTTGACTACCTGAATGAGGTAGTTGATGTCCTCGCCAAGATTCACTTGCATAGTTTGGCCGGGGGCCAAATCCTTGGTTAGCGCCAGGTCGTACACCGTGCTGGTCACGCTGTAAAGGCCGAAGTCCACCGTCAGGTTGGTGTTGGGGTCGGAGTCGCCGTCGTCCACGGGTTCGCCGAAGGCGGTCAATTCAATGAGGTTCGACATGACCATGACGCCCATTTGGGTGCCGTGGTCGGTGCCGTTCATATCGCCCAGGGCCGAAGGCTCAAAAGCCCCGGCGCCGTCGCTGTCGAAAGGCCCGTCGCCGGTGGAGCTGGCAAAACCCGCGGGGATGCCCGTGCCGTTGAGTTTCACGAAATACACTCCCTCGCTCAGGCCGGAGAACAAGTATTCACCTGCTGCGCCGGTTGTGTCCGCCGCCAGGAGGGCATCGTCGGCGGTGCCTTTCAGGCCGTCGGGGCCAGCGCCGTAAAGTTCCACTTCCACGCCCCCGATGCCGCTGTCGTTGTTATTGAAAATGCCGTCGTTGTCAAAATCGCTGAAGACGAGGTTGCCCAAAGAGAGCAGAGGCATTGGAATGAATTCAATGGCTTCGCCGTCGTGGTCGTCTTCGTCGGTGGCGGGATTGCCGTCGCCGGGGGCGCCGGTGCCATCGCCATTTATTTCATCATCGGCAGGGGAAGCGGGCTGCCCACCCGCGTCATTGCCCGGAAGGGCATCAGGGTTGGAATCCTGGTCGGTAGGTGGCGCATTGTTGCCATTCGTGTCATCATCGGCGCCTGTGATTTCGGCATAGTTGACGAGGGCGCCCACTGCCGCGTTTGCATTCACGACGAGTAAAATATCCTGCGAAACAGAGTCGCCGGGAAGCAGCGGCCCATTGATAAACCAAGACGGCCCGCCGCCAAAGTCGAACCAACCAGGGTTCAGCGCTCCGTCGTAGGTGAAGCCTGCGGGCAGGTAATCCAGCACCTGCACCTGATAAGCCGGCAAAGCGCCCTGGTTGAACACCTGAATGGTGAACGCCACCGTGTCGCCAAGCATAGCCGAAGGCTGCTGACCCACAGCACGGGTTTTGCGAAGCGCCAAATCGAAGATTGGATTGCAGTTGGCATCCACCACGAGATGGAGCGCATACACTGCACTGTCGCAACCAGTAGTGTAGCTAAAAACATGGGTGTATGTCCCCGCTGCCGTCAGTGTTTGACCAAAGAAATTATAAGCGCCTCCGGCACAAATGGTATCCTGCAACTGGAACTGCTGCACCTGCTGCATGGCGAGGTTCAGCGTCACGATGCTGTCGCAACCTCCGGCAGAAAGAAGCGTGTCTTGGTAAACGCCCGGAGTAGTCAGGAACTGCCCGGCGAAGAACAGGCTGTCGCCGGAACAAATGACCTCGGTGATATTGGAATTTATCACCGCAATCACCGACAGCGACAAGCTGACGATGCTATCGCAACCATTGGCGGCAGATAAAGTATCCACATAGTTGCCACTGTTGGTGAGCACCGTACCGTGGAAATTATAGCTTTCCCCCGCACAGATTCCCGTGGTAATAGCGCTCGAAGATGGTGGCAGCAAGTCCAGGAATAGTGTCACGATACTGTCGCAACCATTGGCGCCGGCAAAGGTAATGGAGTAGGTGCCGGGTTGGGAGTATGACTGACCGTCGTAAAAATAGGTCTCACCCTCGCAAATCTCCTGGTGAAAACTGCTCTGCGCCAGCGGCAACACGGCGAGGTTCAGGGCCACGATGCTGTCGCAACCGTTCACCTTTGCTAAGGTGTCGGAATACGTGCCCGCCACCGTCAGGAATTGGCCATCGAAAAAATAGTTCTGGCCCTGGCAAATGACCTGGCTCAGGTTGGTCAGCGCCACCGGGAAAACGGTCAGGTTCAGCGCCACCACACTGTCGCAACCATTGGCCGCCGTGAAAGTGGCGGTGTAAGTGCCCGGTGCGGTGAGGCCCTGCCCGTCGAAGGGGTACACCTCGCCGTCGCAGATGCTCGCCGCCATCGAAGCGGCGGCATTGGGCAATACCGTCAGGTTCAGCGTCACCACGCTGTCGCAACCATTGGCCGCCGGGAAAGTGGCCGTGTAAGTGCCCGGTGCGGTAAGGCCCTGCCCGTCGAAGGGGTACACCTCGCCGTCGCAGATGCTCACCGCCATCGAAGCAGTAGCATTGGGCAGTACCGTCAGGTTCAGCGTCACCACGCTGTCGCAACCATTGGCCGCCGGGAAAGTGGCAGCATAGGTGCCGGTGGCCGCGAGATTTTGGCCATTGAAGGCAAAACTGCTGCCTTCGCAGATGATTTCATTAAGCGTTGCCTTAGAAGTGGGCAACACCGACAGGTTTAGAGTGATGATGCTGTCGCAACCATTCGAGGCTTGCAAGGTATCAAGGTAAGCGCCAGCCGCCGTCAGATTTTGGCTGTTGAACAAATAACTTTCATTATCGCAAATGCTGGCGTTGACGGTGGTCTGGAAACCTGACGCCTCACTCACCGTAGCCACAGCGGTGCCGGTACAAGCGTGGCTGTTCGTCACCGTCACGGAATAGTTGCCCGGCCCGGCGGAAATCGTTCGCGTCGTGGCTCCCGTGCTCCAGTTGTAGGCTATAAAACCGGCGCCGGCGTCGAGGGTGGCCGTACCGCCGGTACATACGGTGGCATTTGCCAGGGGCGAAACCGGATTCGGGTACACGTAAAACGTGAGCGTCACGGTGCTGTCGCAACCATTGACGGCAGCGAAGATGCCCGTATAAATGCCGCCCTGCGTCAGGTTTTGATTATTGAAAACATAAGGCGTGCCTGCGCAAATGCTGTCCGTAACTGCCGTGGCGTAAGTGGGCAAAACCGTCAGGTTCAGCGTCACCGTGCTGTCGCAACCATTCGCTGCGGGGTAGCTGGCAGTGTAAGTTCCGGTCTGGGTCAGCACCTGCCCGTTGAAAGTATAAGACTCGTTGTCGCAAATGGCCTGGTTAATCGCAGTGCTGGAAGTGGGGAGCACGGTCAGGTTGAGCGTCACCGTGCTGTCGCAACCGTTGGCAGCAATAAAAGTGGCTGTGTAAACGCCCGGCTGATTGAGCGTTTGCCCGTTAAAATTATAGGTTTGGTTATCGCAAATGGTTTGGTTAATCGCCGGCCCATTGACATTGGGATTGAACAGCAGGTTGACGCTCACGGTGCTGTCGCAACCGAGATAGTTGAGCAGCACTTCCGTGCCGGTGGGGTTGTTCTCATTGTAAATGGTGCCGTTCACTGCTACGCTGTAACCATCGCCGTCGCAGCCAGTGTATGTCTCGCTTCCCGTGCTCACCGGGTTGAACACCAGATTGATGGTGACCGTGCTGTCGCAGCCGCCGCTTGCTGTCATGAGTTCTGTACCGGTGGGGTTATTTTCGTCGTACAATGTGCCGTTCACCGTCACGCTGTAACCGTCGCCGGTGCAGCCGGTGTAAGTTTCACTGCTGGTCAGGTTTTGGTTGAACACCAAGCTAATGGTCACAATGCTATCGCAGCCGGAGAAGTTAGTCAGCATCTCTGTGCCGGTGGGGTTGTTTTCGTTGTAAACCGTACCGTTCACCGTCACGCTGTATCCGCTGCCGGAACACCCGGCGTAGGTCTCAAACCCCGATGCCACCGGGCTAAAATTCAGGTTGATGGTCACCGTGCTGTCGCAGCCGAGGTAGTTGGTGAGCACCTCCGTGCCGGTGGGGTTATTTTCGTTGTAAACGGTGTTGTTCACCGCCACGGAATACCCATCGCCGGTGCAGCCGTTGTAAGTTTCATTTCCCGAACTGGTGGATTTGAAAACCAGACTGATGGTCACCGTGCTGTCGCAGCCACCGCCTGACGGCAGCACTTCGGTGCCGGTGGGGTTGTTTTCGTTGTAAACCGTGTTGTTCACCGTCACGTTGTAACCGTCGCCGGCACAGCCGGAATAAGTTTCACTGCCCGTCAAATTTTGATTAAAAACCAAATTTATCGTCACGGTGCTGTCGCAGCCCTGGGTGTTGGTGAGCACCTCTGTGCCGGTGGGGTTGTTTTCGTTGTAAACCGTGCCATTCACCGTCACGCTGTAACCGTCACCGGTGCAGCCATTGTAAGTCTCCGTGCCAGCACTGGTGGAAAGTAAAATCAACGAGGCCGAAGCAAGGCCGGAACAACCATTGTTATCCGTCACCAGGACGAGATAGGTGTCGGGTGCCGAAGCCTGTATGGACTGCGTCGTTTCCCCCGTACTCCACTGATAGGAGACATAGCCTGGTCCCGCATCGAAGGTGGCTGCGCCGCCCGGGCAAATGGACTGATTCGACAAATTCGGAGTGGGACCAGGATTGGCATTTACACTGACAGACGAAGTACCGGCACAGCCAGCGGCATCGGTCACTGTGACCCCATAGCTGCTTTCGGGTAAGCTATTGATGGTGTAAGGTGAAGGTTGATTCGAGACACTGCCGCTATTGCCGCCGCCATCGTTCCAGGTGATGCTGAACGGGCTGGCGCCATTGGAAATAGCAACGGCTATTTCTCCGTCGCCAAAGCCAGGGCAGGTAACGTTGGTGGGCGTCAAAACAATGTTTAGGGGCGGGCATCCAAAGCCGAAATCCAGCGAGTGGTCGTTGGCTCCCGGTGCGGCGGTGGTATAAGTTATCACGGCGTTTCCGCCACTGTCAGTGCCGTCGGAATCGCGCAGGCCGCCACCTGCATCAGCGCCACCGTTGTTTGCGATGCTGAGTCCCAGCCCGGAAAGGGGCGCCTGAGCGGCGAAGCCGTTGATGCGTATCTCAAAGGTCATATTGGGCAGCAGGCTGTCCACGGCATACACCACCCCATTGGTTGAGCCAGAAGCCGCCGATGAAAAGCCATAATGCCCGCCTCCGGCGGTAATGGTAGAATCTACGGCTGTCCCGTTTTTATACAAAAAAACCTTGACGCCGTTGATGCCGGGTTCGCCGGGGTCCTGAATGCCATCGCCGTCCTGGTCGCTCCACACGAAGTTGCCAAGTTCGAGCGGTGCAGGCAGGCACATGGCTTCGAGGTCGCCCAGGCCGTTGGCTTTGCCAAGCGTCGGGGTATTGTTTCCGCCGTCGAACACCCGGTAGGCGCGGCTTCTTTTACCATCGGTTTTGCTCATCCAGAAAATGCCACCGTCGAAGGCGGCATTCACGTTGTCCACGGGGTCGAATTGGGTGGCCGCCACATCGGGCAGGCCTGCCAATTTGAGCAATCCGCCCACCATGACCTCGTCGTGAATGGGCGTTGTGCTCGATACCGGAAATTGCTCCTGATAATAAAACTCGCCTTCACCAGGCCCCTGCCCTGTACTGGCTCCGGCACTTGGCCCAAAGGCGCCGGCAGGGTTCGACTGTGCGTTGTTTTCTATCGTCCAGCCACCACTGCCATTTGCGCTTGCGCGCAACATATCGCCGGCGGAGTCGCCCCGGTACAAGGTATTGCCGGACACCGGGTGCAACTGGTCGTAGCCCATCTGGTCACCGAAACGGTCGCGCAGGCCGATTATCATGTCCGGCCCATCGAAGACGATATCGGTCAATATCGGCTGGGGGTGGGAGTACTCGCTGCCAAAGATAGGGCCGGTCACTGTGAAGGTAGTGGCCCAGGGGTTCCATTCGGCAGGGGTATGGCTTGAAGAACTACTTCTGATGGCATAATGCCGGTTGTAGTTCAGTGGAAATTCAAGCACCTTAGTGAACACCTCGGTGAGGGGATTAAAAGAAAACACGAATGCTTTCAGGTCGGTGGCGAGGCCACTGCTTTCAGCCGAGCATACAATGCCGACATACACCAACCCGTCTTTTACACCTAAGCCAAAGGGGCGCACGTCCGTGGCGTTGTTGGCGCAGTTGATGCCGCTGAGGCTCGTCAAATCGCCATTGGCCGGGTAAGTTGTGATTTGGTTAGCCATCGTTGGCGCCACGGGGTTGGTGGCGGAAGTCAGCGGTATTTTGTACAGCTTACGGTTGTTCAGGTTTATCGTCCAAAGCGTCAGTTCATCCTCCGAAATGTCTAAGTCGCCGAATGCAATTTTTCCGACGGGGTCCCAGGATTTGGCGTCGCGCTGCCAGGCTGTGGAGCCGGTGACGGCGTTCGGGTGGGGGTTGGCTCCAAAAGTTCCGGCGCCCATCAAAGTGTTCATGTTGAGGAAAGTGATGACGTTGCCGCTGGCCAGGTCGTATTTGTAAATGGCACCCGTGGTGTCGGGGCCAAAACCTGTATGCCGTTTCATGAAAGCGCTGGCGAACACACTTTCGGAAGAGCGCTGATAAGCCAGCCCATAAGTGGTTCCAACCTGGCTCGCCGTAGCTATGGTAGTATGCGCCGGCAAGTCTATTCCGGGCGTCTGCGCCGTGGTATTCCCGGAGCTATAAGGCATGCCCACCAATACATCGAGCGTGGCATTTACGCCCGACAATTGGTTGTGCTCGACGTAGCAGTTGGTGAAAATAGTAGGGTCGGACTGGCAGAAATCCGCGGGGTTGTTCACCGCCACATCAATGTTGCAACTGCCGGAGGTGGCAAACTGAACGGTGGTTCCGCCCGCAGGGCCGGGCTTCAGCCAAGGCTCGCTCCAGGTAAATTCTATCCGGTAATTCGTGGTGGTGGCTAAGCCGGTGAGCAGATAAGTGCCATCGCCCGTGGTGGTAGTAGTGGCCGTGGGCACTCCAGGCGCATCATTGGCATCGTAGGCTTTCACGGTAACTCCGCCCATGCCGTCCTCCATAAAACCGGCCAAATTGTCGAAGACGCCGTTGGCGTTGTAATCGCGAAAAACATGCCCGCCTATTTCGGTGGAACCGCCCGTACATGGCGGCAAAAAATTGCCGGCCGGGATGTCACGGGCATTTATGAAAATCAAATTCAGCAGGAATGCGCACAGTACGGCAGTGCATGCACCCGGTGAGGGAATTACAGGGAATTTCGAAATCATGATGGATGGTTTTCTAAAATAAAAACTTACTGAAATACACGTGGGGGGTGGATTTCACTAATTCACCATGGGGGGGGGAAAACAGCGATTTTTAGAGCTTGCGGTTTAGTGGCAGGGGCAGGGATACTGCAATCGTTTCCATACCACCGGCTTTGATTTTATTTTTTTCGTTTAAAAATGTGGTAACTATACAGCCGCCGGGGGGGGGCTGAACAGTTACAAAATGCATGGTTGCCTTCCGGCAAAACCTGCAAAACTGCTGGTATATCACCGGATCCGGCCGATTGCTGACCAGGGGGATTATGGCAAAAGGCATTGCTTTTAAGCTCGACTTTAGCCATTTGAGCAACCCCGGTTATCAACAAACAAAAGTGCCGGGTTAGCGAGGGTTTTAGTTTTTGGATGTCGGTAGAAAATACCGACATTCAAAAACTGGCAG
>SCUG01000249.1 GCA_004297645.1 Saprospiraceae bacterium
ATCCAGGCGGATTTCACACCTGCCGGGAAATAGTATTCCCAGGCTTTTGCCACGAGGTCTTCCGGCGATTGGGAAGGCGATTGGATTTCGATGGTGGTCAGGGGCATTTCGGTTTCTTTGGCAAGCACTTGTTTTAGGCTCCTGTTCTTTTTAGGGTAAATACAAATGTCGGGCGTTGTAGCCTTGGGCCGGGTATCGAGGGTGACCTCATTAGGAAAATCAAAACGGTCGCCATATTGAATGGTAAGCAAAACCGAAATTTTCGTCTGGATAGTTCCGTGAATGATGTTAGGCATAGGTTTGTTCCGTTCTGTTTCGTAGTCCGTTTCTACTTTCCGGGGTTCTTCTGTGAAAACATCATCTTTCATCATGGCTGGAAATTTTTCTTGAACAAATGTTGGCGAAAATCAGGCGGAGGAAAAGTGGCTCTTTTCCCAAACGCCGTTTACAAATCAATGCCCTCGAATATTTTTTCCACCGGGATGCGGATGCCGTTGGTCGGGTCGTGGACTTCTCCGGAGATGAAGAGGAGGTTGTGGTTGCCGGGCAAAAGAATGCGAATGGCTTTCAGGGTGGGAATCACGATCCAGGCAGATTGGACGCCTACAGGAAAATAGTAGTCCCGCGCTTTTTGAATGAGATCTTCCGGCGACTGAGACGGCGATTGGATTTCGATGGTAGTGAGAGGCATGTCCTGGGCTTTGGAGGCCAGGTTTTCCCACACCAGCATTTTTTTTGGAAAAATGCAAATGTCGGGCGTGGATGATTTCGGCTGGGTGTCGAGGGTGACTTCGCTCTCGATGTTGAATTGGTCTCTATAATTCAATTTGAGTTCAAAACCAATGTTTTGCTGAATGTGGCCGTGGATTCTGTTAGGCATAGGTTTGTTCCGTTCTGTTTCGTAGTCCGTTTCTACTGTCCGGGGTTCTTCTGTGAAAACGTCATCTTTCATCATGGCTGAAAATTTTTCTTGAACAAATGTAGGCAAAAATCAGATGGAGGGAAAGTAGCGGCGGCCCAAAGTTCGGGTTCCAGGTGTGCCGTCCGGCGCCCCCCCCGGGGCACCGCCTCCGCCGGTACCGGGTGGGGAACCTTGGGATTTCGCCCTCAAACCCCCAAGCCCAAACTGCCTCGTGCCGAAGGCTGGGAAAACCTATTGAAGCGATAGCTTTTTTAATTTGCCAGAAACTCCCGTACTAATCGCAGCAGCTCCGCCGGTTGTTCCGCATGTACCCAATGCCCCGCATTTTCGATGGTTTCGATGGTGGCATCCGGGAACAACTGATGAATCAAAATGCCGTCACCCGCTTCGATATGGTGGGAGCGGCCCCCCCGAATAAACAGCGTTGGCTTTAGGAATGGCTCCCCTTCCACTGCCGCCAGTATGTCGTCGTAATGCTCGTACAAAACGGGCAGGTTCATCTTAAGCTCGTACCCACCGTTTTTCCTGCGGCTCAGGTTTTTCAATAAAAACTGCCGCACAGGCTCGCTGTCTATTTTTTGCGAGAGCAGCTCATTTGCTTCGTTCCGGTCTTTTATTTTTTCGGGGTGCAGCGACATCAGCGCTTCGAATATGTCAGAATGGGCGCTGGAATAAGCCTTCGGCGCAATGTCCACCACCACCAATTTGTTCACCATGGCGGGGTGTTCGAGCGCGAACTGCATCGCCGTTTTGCCGCCCATCGAGTGGCCGATGAGGTGGGCGTTGTAAATCCAATGACTTTCCATGAACTCCCTCAAATCCTCCACCATGTGGCAATAGTCGTGAACATCCACATGCGGCGACCGGCCGTGGTTGCGTTGGTCAATGATGAAAACCGAGTATTCGTCAGCTAATTGTTTAGCGATGGTTTGCCAGTTGTCCAACGTGCCGAAGAGGCCATGCAAAATGATGATTGGCTCACCTTGTCCAAATTCTTTGTAGTTCAATTCCATTTGCGGAGGATGCAATTTTTACTTTTGCGCCGGAAGAATATTCACGCTGGGGCCGCAAAGTTTTACGCAAAGTTGCACAGGGTGATTTTACGGAAAACCTTGCGGGCACTGCGGGAAAATCCAAACGCCAGGTAAAAACAAAAGTTGAACTTTCATGCCACATCTGCACCAAATAAATCCAGACCAACAACTAACCTTCGAAGACATCGCCCGGCTCATGGAACCAGGCAGCCAACTGACCCTCTCCGAAGGAAGTACCCGGCGCATCCAACGCTGCCGCCAATACCTCGACGATAAACTCACCAGCACGGACGAAACCTTTTACGGCATCAACACCGGCTTCGGCTCCCTGTGCAACGTGCAAATTGACAAAAAAGAATTGGAGCAACTACAGGTCAACCTCGTCATGTCGCACGCCTGCGGCATGGGCGATGAAGTACCCGCTGACGTTGTCCGCCTGATGCTTTTGTTGAAAATCCAGGGCTTGTCGCAGGGCTACTCCGGCGTGCAATTAGCCACCGTTCAGCGGCTCGCTGATTTTTTCAACAACGGTGTGCTGCCGGTCGTCTATCAGCAAGGTTCGCTCGGCGCATCCGGCGATTTGGCGCCGCTGGCGCACCTGAGCTTGCCGCTGCCCGGCATGGGCGAAGTGCGGGTAAATGGCGAAAAGATGCCAGCACAAAAGGCGCTGGAAACATTCGGCTGGAAACCCATCCGCCTCCAATCAAAAGAAGGGCTTGCCCTGCTCAACGGCACCCAGTTTTGCTCGGCCTACGGCGTGTGGTGCCTGCTCGAAAGCCAGCGATTGCTCCAATTGGCAAACCTCTGCGCCGCACTTTCCATTGATGCTTTCAACTGCCGCATGTCGCCCTTCAATGAGCTTTTGCATAAAATACGGCCCCACGCCGGGCAACTTGCCGTTGCTGAAGCCATCCGTGATTTCTTGAAAAACAGCGAAATCGCCGCCGGTGAAAAAAACAGCGTGCAAGACCCCTACTCTTTCCGCTGCGTGCCACAGGTACACGGCGCCAGCTACGACACCATCGCCCACGTGGAGCGTACCTTCCTTACGGAAATGAACTCCGTCACCGACAACCCGACCATCTTCCCGGACGAGGACATGCTGCTCTCCGGCGGCAACTTCCACGCTCAGCCGCTGGCCCTTACGCTCGATTTCCTCGCCATCGCCCTCGCCGAATTGGGCAGCATCTCCGAACGCCGCACCTACCAGCTCATCTCCGGGCAGCGGGGCCTGCCGGCCTTCCTCACTAAGCAGGGCGGCCTGAACTCCGGCTTCATGATTCCGCAATACACCGCCGCCAGCATCGTCAGCCAAAACAAACAACTCTGCACCCCTGCCTCTGTGGACAGCATCGTCTCTTCCAATGGCCAGGAAGACCACGTGAGCATGGGCGCCAACGCCGCTACCAAAGCTTACCGCGTGGTGAAAAACTTAGAAAGCATACTCGCCATCGAGTTTATGACGGCGGCGCAGGCGCTGGAATTCCGCCGCCCGGCGAAGACTTCACCCGTGCTCGAAGATGTTTTGGGAAAATACCGACAGGCCGTGTCGGCGCTGGAAGGGGACAGGGTCTTGCACGACGATATGGTGCGAACGGTGGAGTTTTTGAGGCTATTGTGAGTAGAGCGGGTGGCAAATCAGAGACTTGCAAAAACGGGGGACGTTAGGCTGGCAAAGGAAAGGAGGAGATGTGCTGATTTCATTAGCAGCTTTTCAGGTAGTCATTTACTTTCTGTATGATGACTTTCTTTACATTTTTCCAAGTAACTTTTATCAACATTTTGGGGTCTCCGTCGGGTTCGGCATCACCGAAGAAGGTCAGGCTTTTGAGTATATGGAACATATCCACATGGGGCAGTTTCGCCTCAAAAATCTGTAAGATTTCTTCGAGACGATATCGTTCGAGGATGAAGTACAGGTCGAAAAAGTCTTTTTTCACGCCACGCCGGGCAATCGCCAAGAGTTTCATTACGGCAATATTCTCTATGGAAACCAAGCGAACACCATCGGTTTCGATGCATTCCTGCACGAAAGTGTATGGGAACTTCAAAAAATCCATTTTTACATCGTCCAGGCGGACTTGCAGGTAGGGCGGGTTATCAACCAAAGTGTCCAGGTTGCCCAAAGACTGCAAGGTTTGCAGGATTTTATCGCTGTCGTACTCCTCGTGCGTAAAAAGGTCGAGGTCAATCGAGATGCGATGCCCGATTTGCAACGCCAATGCAGTGCCACCCACCAGGTTGAACTGCCGGAACTCCGGCAACTGCATCACTTTTTTTAGTATTGCCAGAGTTGCTGGATGGACTGCGGCTGTCTGTAGCATCGAAATTTCGATTTTGGTACGTTAAAAAAACTGCTGCAAAAACTCAGGGTCACTTTATCCAAATACCTGATTTTCATGGCTTCCCGCTTGATGCGCTCGTTTTCGTACAAACGGTTGAGTACCCTCCAATCGCTCAAACGCCCTCGTGACAATACACGCTCCACAATAAAGCGGGCATTTTTTTCCGGGTCGAGCGTGGTTTCGTCGGTGTCCCAGAAGAGGTTGGGGGAAAACATGCTTATTGTTGCCGTCATTTGCTGCGATTTTTTTAAACGATAGTATGCTGTAAAAGTACAAAAACCGCTTCATTCCAGTTTCCAAAAGTCCTTGACCCGCCAAAGGCGGGGCGGGGTGTGTGGGTCAAAATCCAGTTCGACGATGCCTGCCTTGTATCTCCCGATAGCTATCGGGATGCCGGCAATCGCCTCGTCGGAAGCCACCTCTCCGAACGCCCACTAAAAGTTGTTGTTGGCGTTGTTGAACAGCAGCGGCTCGTAAACGGCGTTGACTGCCTGCACTGTCCCGACCACTGTCGGGATGGAGGTTTTGAAAAAGGAGTTGGCGCCCAGCGTTCCGAGCGGGTCTTTGCCGGGGATGCCCTGGCAGGAGGCGAGGGTCAGGCTGGCGAAGGAAAGGAGGAGATGTGCTGATTTCATTATCCGGTTTTGAAAGAACGAGGCAGCCCGTCGTGGCAGTCGCAAGTCGCAGACTTCCGACAACGGGTCAGTTTGCTCTGAATGGCAAAGAGCAGTTCTTCCGGCTTTCCTCAAATTGTTGCATCCATTCCTCGAAGTTTTGGAAGGCAGGAAGCCCGGCGTTGATGATTTCCAAGGCTTTGGCACGAGCGATTTTTTGCGGCGTCGGTGTTGTTTCAACAGGTGTGAAGTGGATTTTTAGCCGCTTCAACAAGGGCTTCAACACTAGCCAATCGCCCGGATTTTTGATTTCAAGCAGTATGCTCGTCATAAACACTTGATTTTTTTGCTCAACCAAAATGGTAGTATTCGGCGAGCCCCAAGTTTTTAATGGAAGCCAAGTTTAGGCATTCTATTCTAAAACTGAAACCTCGGAATGCACTGAAAACTTCATCCACCCCTCACCGCATAAACCGTCCCCCTCCCACGCTGGTTTTTTGAAGGTAATATTCCCGCACCAAATAGGCGGAGGTCAGCCCTTCACGTTAGCCTATGCGATACGATTGCTCAGAGCAACCGTATCGCTATCACAATAACCCTCCTCCCCCTCACTCAACGTCCACCGTTTTATACACCTCTATTGTATGCACAGCCGGGCAGGCCTTGGTGTTGAAAATAATCCGCAGTTTATCCGTTTTCAAAGTTTCAAACGGGACGATTCTCCGGTTGCCAACTGTGGTACCCGTGGCTACGGGCCGGTATTCATTTTCTAATAAAGCCTCGATGGTGAAAGACTTCACACGCTGCCCCAGGGCGATGTATTCCTGCATCAGCACTGCATTCATTTCCGTCTCTTTTCCGAAGGCGATTTCGATGGATGCGGTATTCGTGCCCTCGTCTGTAGCCCAATAGGTTTCGGGGTTGCCGTCTATGGCATTTTGCGCACAGTATTTTTTTGAATGACCCCTGACCTGGACAGAGGTGGCCGTGGCACCTTTGGTCAAATCTACACGGAAAGAAGCGTCGCCCCAGGCTTTCAGCTCCATGAGGCGGGCGGCGTCGTTTTCGTGGATGAGTCCGCGGTTGTCCACAGGGATGTTGAGCAAAAAGTTGCCGTTCATACCCACCGAATGGTACCAGTTGCCGGCCAATTGGTGGAGTGATTTCACGAGGCTGTCTTCCGCTGCGTGGTAAAACCAGCCCGGCCGGATGGAAGTGTTGACTTCGGTGGGCAGCCATTTATTGCCGTCTTCGTGGCCGTGCTGCAATTGGTCATTTACGCCGCCGATGCCAGGATAGAACACTCCGTCTTTCACCGTGCACCAATTGGTTTCGGCGGCATAGCCCTGCTCGTTGCCCACCCAGCGGATGTCGGGGCCGCCGTCGCTGAATATGACGGCACCCGGCTGGTATTGCCGCACCACCTCCGCAAAACCGGGGAAATCATAGACCTGTTTTTTGCCATTCGGCCCCTCGCCGTTGGCGCCATCGAACCACACCTCGAACACCTCCCCGTATTGCGTCAGCACCTCTTTCAGCATACTTTTGAAAACATCGTTGTATTCACTGGTGCCATAGGTGGGATGGTTGCGGTCCCACGGTGAGAGATACACGCCGAACTTCAGGCCGTACTCGCGGCAGGCTTCGGAAAGGTCTTTCAGCACGTCGCCTTTGCCCTCGCGCCAGCGGCTCTCCCGCACGGTATGGGTGGAATATTTGGAGGGCCATAGGCAGAACCCGTCGTGGTGTTTGGCGGTGATGATGACACCCTCCATGCCTGCGTCTTTGATGACCCTGGCCCATTGCCGGCAGTCCAATTCCGTAGGGAAAAATTCATCGGGCGATTCGTCGCCGTGCCCCCACTCAATATCCGTGAAAGTATTCGGCCCAAAATGGAGGAAGGCGTAGTATTTCAGTTTGTGCCAGCCGAGTTGCCTGGCAGAGGGCACGGCGCCGAACGGGGCTGGCGGCGGCGGGGTGGTACAGCTTGCGAGCAGCCCGGAAAGCAATAGAAGAAGAGCGCGGTTTTTCATAGTTGTGTTTTTGTGCAGGCGGAATTATTGACTTCCAATGCCGCCCCCTCTCACCCCTTCTCCGTCACGTTCACCACAATGGGAAAGTGGTCGCTGAAACCGTTTTTATTTACTGGTTTGCCCATGCCGCCGAAAAGAATAGGGGAAGGGTAAAGCCCACCATTCACCATCGGCGGGTGGTGGAAAATCTGCACAGAGCCGGTGTCCACTTTTATCGGAACATTAGATTTGAGCAAGTTTTCATCCGCCAGAAACTGGTCGAGCATGTTGGGGCTATTATCGAAGTAATGGGTACCGCTGCTCTGCCCCATGAGGGGCCACATGAGGTTGAAGAAGCGGGGAGAATTGGCTTGGATGACCCTCGTTTTGTCGCGGTCGCTGCGGGCGTAATCTTCCAGAGAGCGGTCGAAAGGCTCGTCGTTGAAATCGCCCATAGCGAGCACGGGGGTGTCTTTTCCGTGTACTTCCCAGATGCGCTCGTGGAAATAGGCGAGCGTCTCCCCGGCGATGAAGCGGTACCCGTCCGAGTCCAGTTTTCCCGCGGTGCGGGAAGGCCAGTGATTGCCCACGACGACGAAAAGCCGTCCCGCCTGTGTGCGGAAATTCACCTGCAAGATATCCCGCGTAGCAGTTCTTTTGATGATAAAATGGCTGAACACGGCTTCCTTTGTAAACAGCGCCTCATCGAAGATGAAGCCCACGTCAATGCCGCGGGCGTCTTCCGTGTCGTTGTGGGCGATGCCATAATTGCGGCCCAAAGGGGCGAGGGCCGCCACCAGCAGCTCCATCACATGGGCATTTTCAATTTCGCAGGCGCCCAATATGTCAGGCCCTTTGCCGTCATTCATCGTTTGGATGACGGAAGCTAACTGGCTGATTTTCCGGTCGAGCAGTGCCTGCGTCCAACCCTTGATGTCTGCGCCGATGGTGCGCTGGAGCTTTTCGGTGCGCAGCGGTGAGTTTTCTACGTCGAAGAGGTTTTCGAGATTCCAGAATGCAATTTGATAGGAGTGGGCCATGGTGGTTCGGTTTTACATTTTAAATGAGGCCTCTAATGTAGGCAGGAATTTGGATTGCAGCAGTCAGATGGGCCGGTTTGTTGGCGATGGGTACCGAAATTTATCTACACAAAATCTTTATCACCTTCACCGGGCAATTGGTGGCGGCGGCCTTGTTAGCTTCGAATTCGTCCATACGGGCCTGCGCCCGGTAGATGCCCTTCTTCTCTATTCCTTTCACCAAAGTACTGCGGCCATCATTTCTCGACATGCGCCAGCGTTCGGGCGCCACCTCCGCACAGACGCCACAACCGATGCACTTTTTGCGGTAGTAAATGATGGTGAACATCAGTTCTTGATGATTTTGTACAACTTGTCGGAAGGCCGGATGGCCTCGCTGATGGGCATGGAAAACAAGTCACCCTTGCTCACTTCTTCCACCTGCCGGCCATCCACCCTCAGCTCTTCGACGGTGGTTTTCACGATGCCGGTGGTGGTGCCGGTAATGAGGATTTCGTCGCCTTGTGCCAATGAGTGCGTCTCTATCAAGAACTCGCCGGCCTTGGCTTTTGGGAAATATTTTATTCCTCTGCCGAGGAAAATTTTGGTGGTGGTAGCTTTGGAGCCATAGCTGTCGTTCCACTCGCCCATCTTGCGGCCGAGGTAGTAGCCGTCCCAAAAGCCCCGGTTGAAAACGGTGGCGAGTTGCTCTTTCCACAGCGCCACTTTTTGCGGGCCATAGGTTCCGTTTTGAATAGCGTCCACCGCTTCTCGGTAACATTTGACGGTGGTATAAACATAATCAGCGGAGCGGCCGCGGCCCTCTATTTTTAGCACCCGGACACCTGCGTCGAGCACCTGGTCGAGGAAATCAATGGTGCAGAGGTCTTTGGCGCTCATGATGTATTCGTTGTCCACTTCCAATTCCTCGCCCTCCTCTTTGCCGGTTACGATGTACGAGCGGCGGCAGTTTTGGATGCAGGCGCCCCGGTTGGCCGAGGCGTTGTGGGAGTGCAGGCTGAGGTAACATTTCCCGGAAACGGCCATGCACAATGCGCCGTGGGCGAACACTTCGATTTCCACCAATTGGCCCGACGGGCCGGTGATACCGCGCCGTTCAATCTCACGGGCGATGCCAGCTACCTGCTTCAGGCTGAGTTCCCTGGCGGTCACCATCACATCGGCGAACGCCGCATAAAACTCCACCGTGTCTATGTTGCTGATGTTGGCCTGCGTGGAGATGTGCACCGGCATGGCGGTTTTTTTTGCGTAGTTCATGGCGGCGTGGTCGCTGGCGATGATGGCGGTGATGCCGCTTTCCTTTGCCTTGTCCACGATGGATTTCATCAGCCGGATATCGTGGTCGTACATCACGGTGTTGAGCGTGATGTAGGTCTTCACGCTACGCTCGCCGCAGAGGGTGGCGATTTTCACCAAGTCGTCCAAGGTGAAATTATTGGACGAGCGCGCCCGCATGTTCAGTTGTTCGACGCCGAAATAGACGGAATCGCAACCGGCCTTCAACGCCGCGTGAAGCGACTCGTAAGAGCCGGCCGGCGCCATGACTTCGATTTTATTGGTCATTGTGCTGAATTGTTTTTTCAAACGGAGTGCAAAATTGCGACAACCATTTTGAATCGGGAACCTTCCGTCAAATATTGCGACCGGCAAAGCCTTCCGGGACAATGGCCAAATGTGTTATGGCGGTAAGGCTTTGTGCAAATGAAAATTACCGGTAATTTATTGGTCTTATATTTTGCATAAGCGCCTAAACTGCCTGAACCGCCTAAACAGTCGCTATTATACTGTCGAGCGTTAGGTATTGTCCATCCCGGGTATTTGGCGCTGACTTCGCTGGCTTAGGGGTTTGGGGGCGAAGCCCCCAATATCCCCTCCCCCCGGCACCGCCGGAGGCGGCGCCGGGGCACACAATGTCAAGTGT
>SCUG01000250.1 GCA_004297645.1 Saprospiraceae bacterium
GTATTGGAGTTGAAAATATTGGCCCAGGTAGCGCCACCATCGGTGCTTTTTTGCCACTGAAATTCTTCTGCACCCGCACCTGCCCCGCCATCGGGCGAGAGCACGTTGAGGATGAGGCCGGGGTCGTATGCACCGCAGTTTTCCTCGTTGCCCACGATGATGCCGGGGTCAGTGTAGTTGGTGAGAATTTCCTTCACCACGGCGAAGGTACAGATGTATCCCTGGCATTTCGACCGCCGCACGCACCGGCGATAATAAGTCGTAGTGGTGCTGTAAGGTGGGTCATAGGAAGCATCATTGGCCCCGCCTATGATATTCCAGGAGATGCCTCCGTTGGTGCTGTTTTCCCAGCGATACTCAATGGCTCCGCCGCCGCCTGAAGCCGGTGCTGTTTCGGTAATTGGAGCGGGGTCGAAGCCAACGCAGCCCTTTTCATTGCCCGCCAGGGCACCAGCATTTGTCATGTTTTTACAGATGGACTGCATGTAGTCTTCCACCTCGCCTCTGATTTCTACGCCGCGGAAGGCAAAGGCCGGAGCGAGCGGCTGTTTGTCGAGCAGGCGGAAACGGAAGTAATAGTCCTGGCCACCAGTCAGGGGCGTTCCCGCCGGTATGTCGAAGTTGAGATTGTAAGTTCCGGTAGTCACGGCCTGGCTGATGAGGAGTTCGCCAGCATCGGTAAAATCTCCGTCGTTGGTAAAATCGCAATACCCCACTAACCAGCCATTGCCGGCGACCTGAATGGAAACTGAGCCGCCATTGCCGGAGGCAACAGTGCCGACGGTCCAACTGCCGGGATTGGTAAATGCCACTCCATCTTCATCATCTCCTGCGGCATCATCGCCAGCAGCATCTGCCGTCAAAACGGGGATACTCTCGGCATCCACAGTGCTGCCGAGGTACAATGCAGGCACTGCCGGTATCCGGTGCAATGGGCCAGAGTTGGTATTTTCCAGGACGGTTGGATAGGGCGAGGGCAAATCACCGAGGTCGAAGGGGTCGCTGAAAGTGAAGCCGAAATCAACGCCCGCCACGATGGTATCTATCACCAATTGCTGGTAGGCATTTTCTGGGGTTTCGACGATGGCGAAGGCGGGGGTATCGCCCAATGAAGTAGTGAGCGAAGTGAGCGACAACGGCGGGATGGCCTTGCTTACCGACACAGTGAAGGTATCGTTGGGTAAATATTGGAACAAAAAATAGCCGTTGATATCGAGGGCTTCCTGGCCGAAGAAGACGCCTTTATTATCAAAGAGAAACACCTCCACCCCTTGCGGGAAACTCTCGCCGCCGGTGTTGCATTTACCGTCTTCGTCGAGGTCGAAACAAACAGTACCACTGACCGAGTTGGTGTAATCGGGCCGGATGCCGAAGTCCGCGTCGAGCGAACAGTCCTGCCCCACCCCGCACCAGGCATTGCCGCTGTTGCCGGTTTTGCCTGCGGCAATGACGACGCTCGTGCTGAAATCTGGTGTGCCATCAGCGTCATAAGTGGCGACATGATTGGCGGGAGGTGTCAGTAGTACCTGCCAGGTAGCATCGGGCAAGCCACCGAAGGAGTAGTAGCCACCGGCATCGGTAAACGTGGAATCGTGGTACTCGAAGGCATTGTACGGAAGGCCGGAAATGCTCACGGCCGTAATGTTGGTCAACACGACCTCGACTCCGGGCAGGCCATTTTCGGTTTCATCTTTTACACTATTGTTGTTGCGGTCGAGCCACACATAGTCGCCGATAACTCCCTGTGGGCGGTAGCCAAAACTGGCGCCGGTAAAGATGGAGCCCATCCAGATGTGGAAGCCGTCCACCTCGTTGTCGCAGCCGCTGCTGAGTAAAGCGTAATCGGGGTCAGCCGGGTTGAGCGGGGCATAACACGGGATGCCATCGGTGGAGGGGTCGGCGGTGAGTTGCAGGCCTGCGGGCAAGGTGGAAGTATCCACGGCAATGCGGTACTGGCCGGGGGACAGGCCATGAAAGCGAAAAATTCCTGCGGCTCCGGCGCCGGAAGCGGCTGCCGTTTGAACCGTGTCGAGGGCATGGGCGAGGTTGCAGGTGTCCACGCTTTGCGAGCAAATGCAAACCGTTACGCCGGGAATGCCCGACTCGTTCCAGTCCATGGTGCCATTGCCGTTGTCGTCGTGGAAAATGTAGCTTTCCACGTTGCCCGGCCGGGCAAAACCAAAGGCAAGGTCTTCTTCTTCGCAATCATCGCAGAGCTGGCCATTGATGGTTTTTATTTCTTCATCGTGAACGGTGAACAGGTAGGAGGAAGGCGTGGACAGCACCAGCTTTTGCGCGTTTTCGTCCACGGGTACATCTTCGTCAGCGGCATTCACCGTAAGGCGGTAATTTCCATCTGGCAGGTCGTCGAATTCTAATTCACCATCGTTTTTCGACGCCTTTGATTTTACGAGCACGAAGGCGGTGTCGAGGTTAAAATTGGCTTCCAGCCTTACTTCAATGTTGGCGATGCCGGGTTCGTTCCTGCCAGGCAGGCCGTTGGCATTTTCATCTAAAAAAACCAACCCTTTTGCTTCGCCATGGCCGTGGTTTTTATACCCGAAATCAATGTGGTCCCTTTCTTCATTATGGCCCAATCCGTTTATATCGCCCTCACCATCGCAAACGGAACAGATGTCGTCCTCGTCGGCATCTTCGGTTTGGTCGGGATAAATGGGCAACGTTTGCTCATCCACCTCGACAATATAGTTGTCAGCATCCTTACCATCAAACTCATAAACGCCGGTGCTGTCAGTGTGAATAACTTCTACCAATGCATCGCACTCATCGCGATGGCCGTCGCCGTCTTCGTCGCGATACAGTTTCACCTCTACGTCATGGATGCCTTCATCGCCGGAGTTGTGGAAGCCGTTTCCGAGCCAGTCGTAATAAACCGACCCCTTGATTTTCGAGCTACCCTGGCGGTGGCACCCGAAATCATTGTGGCCGCTTTGATGGCCTGATTCCACATTGACGTGAATTTCATTGTTTTCGGTATCATCGGATTCGGCCGAAATGGACCAGGTGGGGGCAGTGGGGAGGGAGTTGAACTTCACTTTGATGACATGGTCTTCACCGGGGTTGGGGTCGTCGAAGTGATATTCGCCATGTTCATCGGTGGTGGAGGTGGGGCAATTTACGCCCTCGGTACAACCGCTATGGACGCGCTCCACTTCTACACCGGCGAGGGGGCATTCGCCCTCTTCCTCTTCGCCGTCGCCATCCACATCTTCCCAGATTTTTCCCGAAATAGCTTCGTTGACAGCATAGCCGAAATTGACTTCATAATGGTCATTGCCGATGCCGAGAATGCCCAGGTCTTTCATCTTGGCTTCAGGTTTTTTCCATTTGCTGTCGCAATCTGAGCACAGGCCTTCCGTCTTATCCGGGTCGGCCGTTTGGACAATGCCCGAAGGCACGGAGGCCACTTCTACTTGTGCGTAATAATAGCCGTCGCTGAGGCCGCGGAATTCGTAGCCCCCGGAGCTATCGGTGGTATCGGTAGCGAGAAGCTGCCATGTGCCACCATTCTGTGAATGGGTACAAGATTTATCGGGTTTTGCGGGAGTACCAATCAAGTCGCCGGAGGCAGCTTTGCAACCGTAGATTCTGACAGCCACCCCTTTCAGGAAATAGTCGGTGGCGGATTGGTAGCCCAGTTCTTCATTCCAGCCATCGCCGGCCACGTCGGCGAAGACGAACCCGGTGACGGAGCCTTTGTTCAATATTTCCACACACTCGTCGTCCTCTTCCTGGTTGACGGGAAGGCCATCAGCATTGTAGGCATCGTCCACAATGGCGCGGGTGCCCGTGCCATTGGCACAAACTTCCGGCTGGGAGGGTGCGTAGTGACAATTGTTGAAACTGCTGGCGATGGACGTCACCGGAGAATTGGCCGGCAGGCCAGAAAAAGAGCCGGAACTGGCACCCCGGCGTTGGGATAGAGCGACATCCCAATCGTCGTCTGAATCATTCTGAATCTGGTGGCCGTCATCCACCCAAATGACATCGCTGCACCCTTCGAACTCACCATAGTTTTGGAAATGGCCATTCAGCGTGCGGAAATCCGTCTGGCAAGCCAGCAATTCGCCGCTGCTCAGGTTCTGTATGTTTTCGGCCACGGCAATTTCAGAATGGTAGATTTCCATTTCACGGGAGTTCTGGAAGTTGCCACTGTCTTGGCTATCTGTGATGCCGGAGGAGAGATTATGCAGCCCCTGGTCGCCTATTTCAGCGCACACATTGGTAAAAATGGCTTCGCTGTGGCTGCTGCTCATGAGCTTGAAATCATGGGTGACATTCATGCTGACGTTGTTGAGGTATAATTCCCCTCCGTCGTTGGTAAAATTGGCCAAGGAGGGGCTACCACCTGGATTGAAGATTCCGTTTGCCAGCTCGTCGCCGCATTCTATGATGCAATTGTGAAAGCAAAGGAGGGTATTGCCAGTCATGTCTATATTGCCGTAGGTACGCAAAACCGCGTTGTTAAAAATAGCGCATGCACCCTCCTGGAGCAGCACGTTGCCATTCTCCACATTTAGTGCCGGCCCATCCACGACCAGCAGAGATGAATAGCTGAGGATGGTTAAATTCCCGCTTGGCAGCGAAATGGTACCTGAGCCGCGCACCCT
>SCUG01000251.1 GCA_004297645.1 Saprospiraceae bacterium
GCAAAGACATCACCGAGATGTACGACATGAACGCTGCCGGTGCCGTTGCTTTTTCCGATGGTAAAAATACCATGCGCGACAGTGGCCTTATGATGCGCGCCCTGCTGTACGTGCAACCCTTCGGGGGCGTCATTCTGAACCACCCGCTCGACGAGGACATCGCTCACGGAGGGCAAATGCACGAGGGGGTGATGAGCACCTCGCTCGGTCTGCATGGCATCCCCGGCATTTCGGAGGAACTCATGGTGCAGCGCGATATTTTCCTCGCCGGATATACAGGCAGCCGGCTGCACCTGCTCAATATTTCAACGGCGGGGTCGGTGCGGCTCATCAAGGCGGCCAAGGCCAAAGGCCTCGACGTGACTGCCTCCGTAGCTGCCATGAACTTAGCCTGCGACGACAGCCACTTGTTTGACTTCGACAGCAATTTCAAGGTGATGCCACCGCTACGCGGCAAGGATGACCTCAAAGCCCTTCACAAAGGCCTGAAAGACGGCACCATTGATTGCATCACCTCCAACCATACGCCGCTGGATACCGAGGCCAAGAACTTGGAATTCCCATACGCTGCTTTCGGAGCTATCGGGCTGGAAACGGCCTTTGCACTGAGCAACACCTATCTGAAAGGCGTGCTCAGCACGGAGCAATTGGTGGAAAAATTGGCCATCGCTCCCAGGAGAATTCTGGGGATGGAAGTACCCGAAATAGCGGAGGGGGCAGCCGCTGACCTCACCGTTTTCGACCCGGAGCGAGAATGGACATTTACAGAAAAAGACATCTTCTCAAAATCCAAAAATACCCCCTTCATAGGTTGGACATTTAAGGGAAAAGCATTGGCTATTATCCGCAAAAACCAATTTTCCATAGCACCGCAGCACTAATCCGGCTGATTTTCTTTGACAATTGCAAGTGATTCCGCAACTTCCCGGCGAGACATTTTTCATTTCACCAACTAAACTCAAAACATTATGGCAACTTTAGACAATCCTTCCGGAGTTCCCGACCCTTCCACTGTACCCATGCGACCCACTGCTCAGAAATATGGCCTTATTGGTGCACTCATACTCATAGTCGCCGGGCTGGCGATGAACCTTGCCGGACTTGTGGATTACACCACCAAGGGTGGCACCGGCAATACTATCGCCAGTATTTTGCAGTACGGCATCATGATAATCATTGTCGTTCTCGCCATCAAAACGCACAGAGATGACGACCTCGGCGGATATATCACTCTTGGCCGCAGCATCAGCGTTGGCATGCTTACGGGACTCATTATGGGCGTTATCACAGCTATTTGGGCTTACGTTTATTTTGGCTTTATAGACCCGGGACTCGTGGACCAAATCCGTGAAATGGCCCATGACAAAGCACTCGAAGGCGGCACCACGGAAGAGCAGCTCGATCAGGCTGCAGGCATCATGAAATTTTTCACCAGCCCGGTGTTTTTCGCCATTGCCAGCCTGATAGGCACCTTGCTCATATCTTTCGTTGTCTCCCTTATCGGGGGTGCAGTAATGAAAAAGGAATCGCCAGAGGCAATGATTTAAAATCTGATGAAAGGTTGGGGGAATTTCAGGCCGGATGAATCCTGTCCCTCCGGGAATGGGTTCACCAAAGACGGTTTTATTTTCCTCACCATTCACCATTAGTAAGAAGCATGCAACAAACCGCAGTCAAATACGGTATCATAGCAGGTATAGGCACCGTCCTGTACCTGCTCGTTTTTTATTTTATTGACAGTGCCCTGATACTCAAACCGCTGGTTTACTGGAGCACGCTCATCATTGCCGTCGTTGGAATGGCGGCAGCGGTGTCGAAAGTACGCTCGGAAAACGGCGGGCACATCACGAGAAAGGACGCCATGAAAACGGCGTTTTTGGTTTTCGTAATTTCCATGTTGTTTTTCAATGCCCTGGTTTACATCCTCTTTAATTTTGTGGCCCCCGAATTATCGGAGATGCAGAAACAGATAATGGAAGCCGCCGGCAGGGATGTAAGCCACATGGACTTTAACATGACCCCCGGCAAGGTATTCTTCGGATATGCCTTCAGCCTCATCGGCGGGTTTTTTATCTCCTATCTCGTAGCTTCTATTATGAAAAGATAAGGGGAAATACAGCATGTAAAATTTCCGAATCACGAATCACAAAGATGGACATTAGCATAGTCGTACCACTTTTCAATGAAGAAGAAAGCCTGCCAGAATTAGAGGCATGGATAAGGCGAATTATGGAGACCCACGGGTTTAGCTATGAAATCGTCATGGTGGACGATGGCAGCAAGGATGGCTCGTGGCAGGTAGTGCAACGGCTTTCTGCGGAGAACCCCAGCGTCAGGGGGATTAAATTCCGCCGGAATTACGGCAAATCCGCCGCCTTGCATGTGGGCTTCGAGGCGGTAAAAGGCGACATAGTCATCACCATGGACGCCGACTTGCAGGATAGCCCTGAAGAGATTCCCGAACTGTACCGCATGATAAAAGAAGACGGCTTCGACATGGTGAGCGGCTGGAAAAAAAAGCGCCACGACCCGCCGGCGAAGACCATCCCATCTAAGTTATACAACGCCGTGACCCGCCGTATCAGCAAAATCCCACTCCACGACTTCAACTGCGGCCTGAAATCTTACCGCCGGGCGGTGGTGAAAAGCATCGAGGTATATGGCGAGATGCACCGCTACACACCACTGCTGGCGAAATGGTCGGGATTTTCAAACATCGGCGAGAAAGTGGTGGAGCACCATGCCCGGAAGTACGGCGTCACCAAATTTGGCATGAGCCGCCTCATCACAGGGTTTCTCGACCTGCTTTCCGTCACCTTCATGGGCAAATTCGGCAAGCGCCCCATGCACTTTTTCGGCACCCTCGGCACGCTGTTTTTCATCGCAGGTTTCATCATTCTGCTGTACCTCAGCTACGCCAAAATCTTTTACAAAGAATATGGCATCACGGAGCGGCCGCTCTTCTATTTCGGCATGCTCGCCATCGTACTCGGCACCCAGCTTTTCGTCACGGGATTTTTGGCAGAACTGCTCGTGCGCAATTCCGCCACCAGAAACACTTATGTGATTGAGACGACGGTGGGAATTGAGGAGGGTTAGGCAGCATCAAAAGTGACCGGGTGACTTGGAAGTCACCCGGTCACTATCATCGAATAAAAGCGCTGCTGGATTCTAAATGGCTGAGTCCCCTGCGAAAAGTCCAAGGCAGTAAAGCAATGAAGAAAATCGTACTCCTCTCTCCGGCCCATCCCCTTCGGGGCGGCATCGCTGCCTTCAGCGACCGGTATGCGAGGGCGTTGCAGGAGGCCGGGTACGAGGTCATCATTTATTCCTTTTCGCTGCAATACCCTGGATTTTTGTTTCCCGGCACGACGCAATATTCCGGCGACCCGGCACCTTTGGGTTTGGACATACGCATCAAGGTTAATTCCATAAACCCATTGAACTGGCTGAAAGTGGGGCTGGAATTGCGGCGGCTGCGCCCCGGCATGATAGTGCCGCGGTACTGGCTGCCGTTCATGGGGCCGTGCCTCGGCACCATTTTGCGCATCGCAAAATCTAACGGCCACACGAAGGTGGTGGCCATTGCCGACAATATTTTGCCCCACGAAAAACGGACCGGCGACCGCCTGTTCACGCGGTTCTTCATCGGTGCCATTGATGCCTGCATCACCATGTCTCGCTCAGTAGAAGAGGATTTGCGAAAGTTCAACACCTCCATGCCCGCCGCCTGCATCCCCCACCCCATTTACGACAACTATGGCGAAAAAGCGACGCGGGCTGCTGGCCTGGCGCACCTCGGCTTACCCGGCTCCGCCCGGTACCTTTTGTTTTTTGGCTTCATTCGCGATTACAAAGGGCTTGACCTTTTGCTGCAAGCAATGGCAGATGAGCGCCTCCGGGCAATGGATGTGAAGCTCATCGTGGCCGGAGAGTATTACGGCAACCGGGAATTCTATGAAAACCTCATTCGGGAGTTGCACATCGAGGAGCAGCTCATTTTGAAAACCGGATATATCCCGTCGGAGGAAGTGAGGTATTATTTTGCCGCCGCTGATTTGGTGGCACAGCCCTATAAGTCGGCCACCCAAAGCGGCATCTCGCAAATGGCGTACTATTTTGAGAAGCCCATGCTCGTGACCAATGTGGGCGGGCTGCCGGAAATAGTGCCCGATGGCGAGGCCGGGTATGTAGTGCCCGTGGATGCAGGGGCCATTGCCGGGGCTATTCTCGATTTTTTTCAGAATGACAAAGCCGCCACTTTCGCCGAAGGCGTAATCAAAGGCAAACGCCGCTTTTCGTGGACGAGCATGGTGGAAGGGCTGGAGGATTTGTACCAAAAAATTCAGAATAGTTGAAATCATAGCGAACTTAGAGCTTGTTGGGATTTTAGCTTTCGGTGAAAAAACGCCCCTTTTTTGATGATACTTCGTTGAAAAAATAGTCACTTAGCTACGGCTATGCTCCCATTTTTCCGCCTTCCCGACATAAAGCCGGGACAGGTTGTCTCATCAAAAAATTGAAGCTTTTCCCCTCGAAACCCAAAATCCCAACAAGCTCTAAGTAACGTGTGCGAAATAACATGCTCTTTTTTTCGGCGGCTTTGCCGCCGAAAAAAAGAACCCTTGCTGTTTTTTGGCCGCCGGAGGCGGCCCAAAAACAGCAACTTATTTTGAACAC
>SCUG01000252.1 GCA_004297645.1 Saprospiraceae bacterium
CTGTGCCCGGTTATGTAAACGTGGACTTCGAAGACGTTAACACCGTTATGCGTGGAAGTGGGGTGGCCATTATGGGAACCGCTGTGGTAGAAGGTGAAAACCGCGCCAAGCGCGCCGTTGATGAGGCACTGAATTCCCCACTCCTTGAAGACAACAATATCAAAGGGGCACAGCACATTCTCATCAACATTACTTCGGGCACCAAAGAAGTGACAATGGAGGAAATCTTCGAAATCACTGAGTTCGTGCAGGAAGAAGCAGGGAAGGGTACCAACCTTATTTGGGGTAATTGTTACGACGAATCACTCGGTGAAAAAATCAGCGTCACGGTGATTGCCACTGGGTTTGAGCAAAAGGACTTCCGCCAATCAAAAGGAAAGCCTGACTCCAATGCCCAACAAATCCGCGTTTCGCTCGATGATGAAGAGGCCCGGCCTAAAAATATGTTGGGTATCCTCGGCTTCGAAGAGGAGGGGAATTCAGCCAACATCATTGATTTTCCGGATGTCAATGAAAAATACAGCCGCTATCACCTCAATGATCCTTACTTGAAAGAGAACCACGATGCGGAAGAGGATGACCGCAAACACAGGGCGGAGGCAGAGCGCCGCCGCCGGGAGCACTTGGCCGGCATCAACCGGAAACCCAAGCTCAATAACCCTCAAACAGTGAACGAACTCGAAAACCAGCCTGCCTACCTCCGCAGGGGGATAGACCTGGACAATGTGCCAGGTTCCGATGAAATTGCCTATTCCAAATGGACTGTTTCCGGCGACAAAGATAGTCCTCAGCTCACACTCGGCAATTCTTTCCTCCACGACAATGTGGACTGATGGGAGACGGGTGACTATAGACGGTGGACCGCTCACAATGGACGCAATTGTGAATCGTCCACCGTCATTCGTCCGCCATCTTCTGCTATCAAATTTTTTTATTAGCCATCATAACTTGCTAGACCATTTGCCGGCTCAGGCTGTGTTGCAGCCTGAGCCTTTTTTAATACTGGTGGCCTCGCATCGTATGGGGGCTTGGCATAAAAATTGTCTTTTAGCGAATACCTTCCTCAGTTTTTCCCGATTCATGATCCTCCCGATATTCTTCCTCCCGTTTACAAAAATGGAAATTCTTTAGTGTTTTTATGGTGGCAGTGTTCTCGCCACCAAGGGGTTACAATGTTCATTTAAAAAACAAAAACTATCGTCATGATTGACAAGCATCAATTAATGACCAAACATCACCTGCATTTTTATTAACCCATTGAAGCGGGCAGCCATGCAAAGTCGTGGCTGCCCTCTATGGCTTTCTCCCCCTGCAAACGCCGGACCCTGTAATTGCATTCAAATTTAGAATAGCACACTATACCCCAGATAAGAATTACGCCTCACTTACTTTAATTCAAAAACTATGAAGAAAGGATTACTCACGTCCCTATTGTGTGTCCTTTGCTTTTTTCCGATTTTGCAGGCGGCAAATCCCGATGGCGATTTAAGGATAGAAATGTTGGATTATTACAACTTAGTCGTTGACCACAACATTCAATCACCAACCGGTCCCAGCCCAAGAGCCGTTTATTTAGGAATCAGGTTTTGCAACGATGGCGCAAACGACTTGACGGATGTCTTCGCTTTCATAGGCGATTACCTCGCTGGCACCCCCGGACTTTATCCACAAAAAATAGTTTCTTCCGGCCCGTACACGGGCACATTTTCATTTACCCATGAAGGCGGCACCGCCGATGCCACCCGCTACATCGGCACCATCCCGGCGGGTACCTGCGTCACGCAATACTGGCTGGTAAGCTATCCCT
>SCUG01000253.1 GCA_004297645.1 Saprospiraceae bacterium
TAACCATCGAAATTCATTGCCCTCACTATTTGTACTAAGCCTATTTGGTTCTGGCTGCATCCCGATTATCCGAATGGCTAAACTTTAATAGCAAATGTCAAATGGACAAAACCTGGCGTTCAAAAGTATAGCATGGCTTGACGCAAGAGCTGACCACTATCAAAAAGTGGATTTGAATACAAACCGCACTTATGGCCGGTTTGTATTCAAAGCAACATGCTGTTTGGGGCTTTTAATTCAATCGGAAATCGAAGCTGGCTTACCTCTCCAAAGTGAGCGTTTTCGTCACACTCCCATCCCCGCTCCGAAGCTGGTAAAAATACACGCCTTCACTTCCGCCCAACTCTTCCGCTTTAACGGAGACATGGTACTGTCCGGCGGCCATAAACTCATCGAGTAGCACGGCCACCTGTTTGCCGGAGGCATCGAAAACTTCTAAGGTGACATGCCCGGATTTGGGCAGGCTGAGCGGGATGGTGGTGGAGGAGGTGAAAGGATTCGGAAAATTTTGCCCCAATTCAGAAGTGGCGGTGGCCGGGCCAACGGGTTCGGTCACGGCGGTAAGACCTTCGCCAGCCATGGCTATGGCGACGGGGAACTGCCCCGTGGCAACGCTGGCACCCACTGAATTGGTGGCCGTTGCGATGGGCGTGACGCCGGCCCCCTGCACATTGGCCGTATAGGCAGTAGTGCCGTTGGGTGCTACCACGATGTCGATGGGGTTGCCGGGCACTGACACGGTGCCTACGATTTGATTGTTGGAAGTCTGAATGACGGAAACCGTGCTCCCGGCATTGTTCGTAACGTATGCCCTCTGACCGTCGGGCGTAAAGGCCACGGCCGTCGGAAAGATACCGGTGCTGAAGGTAGCCGTCACCGTGTTGTTCGCCGTGTTGATGACTGAAACGCTGCCTGCCAGGCGGTTCACCACATAAGCCTGACCGCCATTGGGATTCACTGCAACCCGGTAAGGATTAGACAACCCGGTGATGGTGGTGACTACCGAATTACCGGCGGTATGGATGACGGCCACGGTTCCGGCAGTGGCGTTGGTGGCGTACAGGGTATTGCCGTCCGGGCTGATGCCGATGCCATTGCCACCGGCGCCGATGGTGGTTTCCACGGCATTGGTGGAGAGGTTGATGACCGTCACGGTAGCGTCAGCCTCATTGCCCACGTATGCCCACAAGCCGTCGGGCGAAATGGCCACGTCGTTGGGCTGCATGCCCACAGTGAGGTTGGTCACGATGCTGTTGTTCGTCAGGTTGACGATGGTGGCGGTATTTGAGTTTTGAATGGTCACCACGGCGCGTGCGCCATTGGGCGACACGGCGATGTTCGTAGGCATGTTGAATGGCGAAATGGTGCCTACCACGGTGTTGTTCTGCGTGTTAAAAATGGAAATGGTATTGCTCAACTGGTTGACCACGTAGGCAAAAGGCTGGGCGATGAGGCCTGGCCCGGCCAGCAAAAAAGCGAAGACTGCCAATGTCCAGGCTTGCAATTTATTAAATGAATCAATGTTGGTCATGATAATTCTTATGAGTGAAAAATTGGTGATTAAGTAACGTTGAAAAAATAACTTCTCAGGGTTGGTCTTGAGCGGGCGGGTTTTGAAACCCGCCATTCTATTACTTTCTAAACCGGCGGGTTTCAAAACCCGCCCGCTCAAAAGTGAGAAGTTATTTTTGGCTCTAAATGAAAACCTGTGGGTAAATGCCATTAAACATCTATCATCTTGCAGGGCTTTCCCATAAAAATCTATCGTGACCTCGGAGAGGTCAAATCTTGGTAGAAATAAGGTGATAA
>SCUG01000254.1 GCA_004297645.1 Saprospiraceae bacterium
CATTTTGATGCTTATTTTTCGCCAAAATGGCAATTCTTCAACAGAGCAACAAATGAAACTACCTGAATTCTCCACAGAAGATATTATCAGACAAAAGTGCCCGGCAGCGCGCCTGGGCACTTTGCTTCGCAAGGTGAAGGTGGAAACTCCCTCGCCGCAACTCACAGGCTTCATCGCCGCCGAACTTGAAAAACTGCGCTCAAAACTGACGCTGGAAAACATCCACCATATCGCTCCGTTGGCCGAGGCTCGCACAGCTTACAAAGCCCTCGGCAAGGACCCCAGCCGCTACCGGCCCTCGGCCGGGGCTTTGCTGCGAAGAGTGGTGCAGGGCAAGGGCCTTTACGAGGTGAACAACGTGGTGGACGTCCTCAACCTCGTCTCCATCAGCACAGGCTACTCCATCGGTGGTTATGATTTGGAAAAAATAAACGGAACCATCCGGTTCGGCCGGGGGGAGGCCGGCGAGCCTTACGAGGCCATTGGCCGCGGCATCCTCAACATCGAAAATCTGCCGCTTTTGAGGGACGGCTCCAGCGCTTTCGGCAGCCCTACCAGCGACTCCCTCCGCACGATGGTGACACCCGCCACCACCTGGTTCCTGGCCGTCTTTTTCGACTTTGGTGGAAATGATAAACTGGAAATGGCCGTGGAGATGTTGGCGGGATGGCTGGAGCAGTTTGCAGGCGGGGATTAAGCCCGGCAGGGTTCGGAACCCTGCCGGGGTTTTCCCGCATTTACTTCAACCGCCTCACAGCCGTGTCAATGCGCTTGATGGCCCGGAGCAGTTCCTCTTCGGAGGCGGCATACGAGAGGCGGAAGCAATTGTCTGCGCCAAAAGCGCTGCCGGACACCGTGGCGACGTGGGCTTTGGCCAGCAGGTATTCGCTGAAATCATCGGCGTTGTTGATTGGAGTCTGACCATCGGAGGTACCAAAAACAGCGCTGATGTCCGGGAAGAAATAAAACGCCCCTTTGGGAAACGGGACTTTGAAACCCGGAATTTGCGACAGCAGCCCGTGGCAAATATCGCGGCGGTGGCGGAAGGCGTCACGCATTTCCCAAGTCGGTGTCATGTCGGCGCGCAGAGCGTCAGCAGCGGCCTTTTGGCCGAAGGCCGAAGCCCCTGAAGTAAACTGCCCCTGAATTTTTACGCAGGCTTTGGCCAAATATTCCGGGCCACCCATGTAGCCAATGCGCCACCCCGTCATGGCAAAGCCTTTGGCAAAGCCATTCACGGTCACAGTGCGGTCTTTGACGGACGGCACCGCGCCAATACTGGCATGACTGCCGGTGAAATTGATGTACTCGTATATTTCATCGGAAATAATCACGATGTGCTCGTACGGTGCCAGCACGGCGGCGATGGCTTCGAGTTCGTCTCGATTATACACAGAACCCGTCGGGTTGCAGGGCGACGAAAAGAGCACGAATTTCGTGCGGCTGGTAATGGCAGCGGCAACTTGCTCCGGCTTCACTTTGTAGTCCTGCTCCACCCCGGCGAAAACAGGCACGGGCACGCCCCCGGCCATGCGGACAATCTCGTAATACGACACCCAATAGGGTGCGAAAAGTATGGCTTCATCGCCCTCGTCGAGCAACGACAGCGCCAGGTTGGCGATGGTCTGTTTGGCGCCGTTGGAAACGACGATTTGGTTGATGTTGAAATCTAAATCATTGTCGCGTTTGAATTTTTCCACGATGGCCTCCCGGCACTCCACCAACCCCGCCACGGGGGTGTATTTGGTATAACCAGCGTCGAGGGCTTTTTTGGCAGCCTCTCTGATGTGCGCAGGTGTGATGAAATCAGGCTCACCAATGCTCAGGTTGATGACATCTACTCCCTGGGCGTTGAGGTCGCGCGACATTTGCGCCATTCGGAGGGTGGCGCTTTCGTTCATGCTTTGCACCAGCCGGGAAAGGGGATGTGAAAGGATTTTGGACATACCGGTGAATTGAATGGTTTGATTGACAACAAGCCGGGCCCGGCAAAATTCATGCAACGGCGAAACCGCCAAACTGTTGCCGGAACGGCGCAAAGGTACATTGCTCCGCCAGAAAAAAGCCGCAAAAGGCGGGAAGACACTTGCGCCTTCGGCGCAATAAATAAAATTTGAACGCAAGGACGCAAGGGCGCAAAGACGCAAAGAACTAAATACAACTCTGCATCTTTGCGTCCTTGCATCTTTGCGTTCAATTATCTCAGCGTTCAATTATTTCGTCCCGTTTTTCTTAAGTGACATTTAAGTGAGCCACTGCGTGCCGCAACTTGACTGACTTGACTTTGGCTGACCACTGCGCACCGGCGGGACAACGAGCGGCAGGGGAAAATTACCGGCAATTTGTTGGTCTTAAATTGCGAATAAGCGCCTAAGTAGAGTTACGCCACCTTTTGCAAAATCTGTTGAATGAGATTTTCGACGGCCGCTGCCGGGTTGGGTGAAAATTCATGGGCTACCCGGTTGGCCAAAACAGCATTGCACGAAAGCGCCGCGTGCCCCAACATTTTGGCGAGGCCAAAAATAGCGGAAGTCTCCATCTCGAAATTGGTGATACGGAAACCTTCGCTGCTAAAGCCGCCCACCTGCTCAAAAAAGGAAGGATTGTAGATGCTCTTCAGCCGAAGGTTCCGGCCCTGTGGGCCGTAAAATCCTGAGCAGGTCAGGGTAATACCCTGGGGCAGGCCTTCGCCTAATTTTTTCAACAGCACCTCGCTGCCCTGCGCCGCATAGGGCCGCAGCCCGACGCCGAGCTTCGCGGCGAAGCCGGTAAATTCGCGCTGCATCCGCTCTTCCGCTTCGGAGGGCTGCCAGGAGGTGTAATACGTCAGCAGGTTGTCAAGCCCGATGCCCCAGGCTGAGATGACCACTTCGTCCACGCCAATATTTTTGGAAAGGCTGCCGGAGGTGCCCAGCCGGATGATGTTGAGCGAGGTGAGCTTTTCTTTGATGGTTCTGCTTTTGAAATCTATATTCACCAGCGCATCCAGCTCATTCACCACGATGTCTATGTTGTCGGTGCCGATGCCGGTGGAAACCACCGAAATGCGCTGGCCGCCAAGCTCGCCCGTGTGGGTAACGAATTCGCGATGCTGCACCGTAAAATCAATGCGGTCGAAGTATTTGGACACACGCGGCACCCGGCCGGGGTCGCCCACCAGCAGCACGGTGTGCGCTATTTGCTCCGGCCGCAGGTCGAGGTGATAAATGCTACCGTCAGTGCTGAGTACCAACTCGGAGGGTGTTATTGGGTTCATTAAATTCTTTTTGTTGTCGTAAGATTGCGGCTCAAAAGTCAGCAATTATGAATAAAGTGTGGCATTTATCTACGTGCAACACCTGCCAGCGCATCATCAAAGAGCTGGACGGCCTGCCCGGTTTCGAGCACCAAAATCTGAAAGAACAGAACATCAGCCCGAAAGATTTAGACTGGCTCCGGGAGCAGGCAGGCTCGTACGAAGCCCTGTTCAACCGGCGCTCCATGAAGTTCCGGGAGTGGGGCCTGAAAGACAAAAACCTGACCGAAGAGGATTATCGCCGGCTGATACTGGAGGAGTACACTTTTCTGAAACGCCCCATCATCGTGGCAGGAAACGAGGTATTCATTGGCAACGCCAAAAAAGTGGTGGGAGCCGCCAGGGCCAAGATTTCAGGCTAACAGCACAACGGTAAAACTCCGCGCCGCCTGCGCCCCTATGACGAGTGCCTGCTCGATGTCGGCGGTTTTAGACGGCCCGGCGATGAACACGCCGTAGCCCGTTTCGCCGGTTTTCAGTTGCTGGTAGGCGATGTGCATATTCTCCACAATGTCCTTTTTTTTCAACACTACGACCAAATGTTGGGCGATGAAGGCGCTGATGCGAAGGCCGAGGTCGCTCTCATCGAGCCAGACAGCGCCGTTTTCTGCCACGCCGAAGTGTGCCGGGAGAATGGCGATGTCCACGTCACACAGCGCCGCCGGGTTGGTGATTTCGATGGGGTTGATGGTACCCAAAAAGCAGCCCTCCACCCGGCAATAAATCTTCCCGGCATCGGGGAAAGCCCGGCTTATCAGGCCATCCAATGCCGCCGGGGACTCAGCTTCCAGAATTTTGCCTGCACCACCTTCTGCCATTTTCACAAATGCCCCCGCCAAATCATGCCCACCCGTCAAAAACGACGGCACCTCGGGCAGTGGCGACAGCGGCGGTTTGTTGGCTTTGATGTTTGCGAGGATGTTTTCTCTGCTCATTTCATTTTTCTCTTTTGCCATTCCCTGAAACTCTCTTTGGGTGCCTGCGGCAACTCCCGGCCCTGGCCCCACACATTGAGGCGGTGATACAGCAGCGGCCGGGGGAGCCACCGGATGGCCCGTCGTGCCCATTTGCCAAAAAAGCGGAAAAGCACAGGATTTGAAAGCACCCGCCCCGCCCATTTCATCGCCAATTTTTTAGAAGCAGGTACGTATCCCTCGCTGGTGACAATTTGCCGCCATTGGTAAAGTTGCTCATGGAGGTCTATTTTCACCGGGCACACATCGGAGCAGGAGCCGCAGAGCGTGGAGGCAAACGGCAGGCCACCAAACTTCTTCAGGTCAATGCCCGGCGTGAGAATGGAGCCGATAGGCCCCGGCACGGTGGCGCCATAACTGTGGCCACCGCTGCGCCGGAAGACGGGGCAGGTGTTGAGGCAGGCTCCGCACCGGATGCACTTCAGCGCTGTCCGGAAACCGGGGCGGCCGAGGTGCTCGCTGCGGCCGTTGTCCACGATGACTATGTGCATCTCGCCGCCGGGCTTGGGGCGGTGGTGGTGCGCGGTATAAACCGACAGCGGCTGCCCTGTGGCCGAACGCGCCAGCAGGCGGGTGAATACGCCGAGGTCAATCTGCCGCGGTACTATTTTTTCGATACCCATGCAATGGATTTGCACGGGGTTCAGGTGAACGCCCATATCGGCGTTGCCCTCGTTGGTGACCACCACCACGCTACCCGTTTCAGCCACGGCGAAGTTGACCCCCGTGAGGGCCGCCCCGCTTTCCATGAATTGCTGGCGCAAATGCTGGCGGGCAGCTTCGGTCAGGTATTTCGGGCCGGAAGCTCCGGCCACTGTGCCTAATTTTTCGTGAAATAATTCGCCTATCTCTTCCTTTTTCAGATGGATGGCCGGGGCGACGATATGGCTGGGCGGCTCGCCCCGGAGCTGTATGATGCGCTCGCCGAGGTCGGTGTCTATCACCTCGATACCCTGGGCTTCGAGGTAGGGGTTCAGGCCGCACTCTTCGGTGAGCATGGACTTGCTTTTAACGATTTTCCGGACGCCGTGTTTTTTCAAAATGCCATGCACGATGCGGTTGTGTCCGGCGGCATCGGCGGCCCAGTGAACTTGGGCGCCATTTTTTACAGCATTCGCTTCAAACTCCTGCAACAAGCTATCGAGGTTAGACAAAACATGGGCCTTGATTTGGGAGGCCAGCTCCCGCAATTGCTCCCATTCCGGGAGTGCCTGCGCTGCGGCGTCGCGCTTCTGCCGGAAGTGCCACACAGCGGTGTTGTGCCAGTCAGCACGGGCTTCGTCGTGGAGAAATTCGGTGGCTTTGGTGGCGTGTGGCATTATTGACGCTGAAGGACGCTGATTTTTTATGATTGGTTTTGACTTTTTGACGCTGAAGGACGCTGATTTTTTATGATTTTTTGACGCTGAAGGACGCTGATTTTTTATGATTGGTTTTGACTTTTTGACGCTGAAG
>SCUG01000255.1 GCA_004297645.1 Saprospiraceae bacterium
AATGTACGGCTGGGGCGAGCATTTCTTCGACTGGATATTCCGGGGGCTTGGGCTTTCAACCTTCGGCGCTGGCGGATTGCCGGTCGCCGATGCCTTTACCGGGGCCACGCCACTGGCCCTCGCCTCTCAGGGCTGGGAGCATGTTACCGCCGTGTATTCTCCGATGGAGATGCTTTGGGGCGTCATTCCCGGCAGCGTGGGTGAAACGAGTAAACCACTCATCATCCTCGGCGCCCTCATTCTCTTAGTCACTAAAGTTGCAAGCTGGCGCATCATGCTATCGTGTCTGATGGGTGCTGCCTTTATGGGCTTAGTGTTCAACGCATGGAGCTTCGACATTTACATGCAGATTCCGTGGTATTACCACTTTTACATGGGAGGGTTCTGGTTCGCCATGGCATTTATGGCCACCGACCCCGTTACTGCGTCGAATACCAACACCGGGAAATTGATTTACGGATTTATGATAGGCGCACTTGGTATCATTATTCGCGTGATGAACCAGGCTTACCCGGAAGGTTGGATGCTGGCCATTTTATTCATGAATGTCTTAGCTCCGCTAATTGACCATTTTGTCGTACAGTCCAACATCAACAGACGGCTTAAACGCGTTAGCCAATAATTGATTTTCGATGTTAGATATTGGAATTCACGACGCAAGAAGGAAAAAATTCCAACATCAAGCATCCAACATCCAAAATCTACTATACCGTGTACAGCAATAAATACATAACCATCTATACCCTCGTGATGACCCTCATCGTGTCCATCGTGCTGGCAATCGTGGTCACAGGTTTGGCTCCGATTCATTCGGCGAATGAAGCGGTGTTTAAGAAAAAAGAAATCTTCAGCGCAATCCAAGACCAAATTGGCTCGGATTTGACCAAAATGTCCAACAAGGAAATTCTCGAGCTGTTTGACCAACGTATAGAGCAGGTAGTGCTCGACGCTAACGGCAAGCCCGTCGAAGGTATCAAAGCAGAAGACATAGATTTAGCAAAGGAGGAGAAAAAACCCGAAAGCGAACGCCACTATCCCTTGTTTATCTACAAAGGAGACAAGGGCAATATTTACATTGTGTCGGTGCGGGGGATGGGGCTTTGGGATAAAATCTGGGGCACTATTGCCTTTGAAGATGACCTAAACACAGTGGCCGGCGCCTCTTTCGGGCACGTCGGTGAAACGCCCGGTTTGGGCGCCGAAATCAAGGACAACCCCACCTTTCGCAAGCAATTCGAGGGGAAAACCATTTTTAAAGACGGCCAGTATGTTTCCGTCGGCGTTATCAAAGGTGGAGCGAAGGACAAGGAGCACGAAGTGGACGCCATCTCAGGCGCAACGCTTACATCGAGAGGCGTTTCGGAGATGATGCAGAGGGGTCTGAAACCTTACCTGCCGTATTTCGAAGAATTGAAAAAGCAGGGAGGGAACTGAGGCATAAGTGATTTTTGATTCGGTGGTGATTTTTTTTTGAAAAGTTGTTAAAACGGAAAAAGAAAAGCCAATGAAATTGACCCCGGCTAAATTTATTTCCTGCTGCCTTGACTTTTGCAATAGATAAAAATGAAAATTTGAAAATTATTTGTATCCCCTCAAAAAATGCTGGTATTCCGAGCGGCAGGGTTTTGAACCCTGCGTTTCGGGTACGAAAACGCAGGGTTCAAAACCCTGCCGCTCGAAAAGACTGCGTAATTTTGGAAAACTCCCATTAATTTATGAGGGGATACTTGTAGCCTTTGGCAAATCAACAG
>SCUG01000256.1 GCA_004297645.1 Saprospiraceae bacterium
ATTTCACTATGCCGGTTTCCTCCAAATAAGCCACCAGCCTGTACCTTTCATTTTTCAGGGCATATACTTCCACCGACATGTTGCGCGGCTCAACCAGCCAGTATTCCCGGACGCCGTTCATTTCGTAAATGTCCTTTTTATCCCCTTTGTCATAAATGGCCGTTCCTTTGGAAAGAATTTCCACCACCAGGTCGGGCGCACCGATGACAACTTGTTCCTTTTCATCCAAAATAAAAAAGCGGTCTTTTTTGATAAAAAAGATGTCGGGTTGGTAGGCGTTGTTGTCGTCCAATACTACATCGAGTGGGGCATGAAACATTTCACCTGATTGTGTTTTCAATGCATAATCTTCCAGGCTGCGTTCTATTTTTCTGGAAATACGTTGGTGGCTGATAGTTGGTGATTGTTTTTTCACGAGTTCGCCGTTTATAAGTTCATACCAGGAGTCGTCGCTGTCGTCGAACTCTATTTGCTTGAATTCCTGGTACGTTAGTTTTTTCTGTAAAACTTCCATCTGCTTCAAATTTTACCAAAAATAAGGTTTTTTGTCTGAAATGAAAACACCTTGCCATTGGTTGGTCACGTCCAGGCAAGGTGTCTATATTCTTTAATTCCCGCCCAAAATCAAAGGCAGCCCATCGCCGTTTCCACCCACGACAATCACTTTTGTATTCGCTGAGTTGGCCAATTGCAAGGTCGCTTCGATGCCTTTGTCTTTCAGGATTTTGTCGGTGAGGCTGGCGTTGAGAATCTTATTGGATTCAGATTTTGCATTTGCTTCGATGATTTTACGCTCGGCTTCTTTGCGCTCCTGTTGGAGGATGTACACGTATTTGAGTGCCAACTGCTCGGCTTCGATTTTTTCCTCGATGGCATTTTTCACCTTGTCGGGCAGTGAAATGTCGCGGATAAGCGTCGCTTTCAGTTCCACGAAATTCTTTCCGAGGTTGGCTTCAATGTCTTTATGAATCATAGATTGTACCTCTTCCCGGCGGGAGGAGTAAAGCTCTTCCGGCTGGAACCGGCCCAGTACCTGACGCACCGCGGAGCGCACTTCAGGCCGCACCAATGTGTTGACGTAATCCTTGCCAAACGTCTCGTGCAGGTAACCGATTTTATCATACACCGGATTCACCCGGACGGTGACATCCACTTTGATGTTGAGGCCGTTGCTGGAGAGTATTTCCATGGTTTCCTCTAATTGATTTTCCTGCACATTGTACACGAACATCGTGTTCCAGGGAGCCACGATGTGAAACCCCGGAGTATAGATATTTTCCTTGTCGAGGCCCGTGCTAAAAGGGCGGAAAATGACTCCTCGTTCCCCCGCATCAATGGTGAGAAAGGTAGAACTGGAGAGTATGATGAGCAAGATGATCCCAATAAAAACAAAGACGAGGGTGGGCAAAAATTTTCTTCCTTGAAATGGTCTGTTTTCCATAATGTACAGGTTGATGTTTAAGGTGAATCCTCAACAGATTTATGAGTTTGGTAAACTTAACCCTAAAGCTCTTAACTGCCAAGGTGTTTTTGATGAAACGCTGTTTTTTAAAGACGGCATTTTACTGCGAGCCGCTAAGTATTGTTCATGATTTTTCAGTAATAGCCGTGAGAGTGACCAGTGGCATTAAGTCGCCCGGTCACTTTGCCACGGCTCATGCAAAAAACTTGACAGCATGAAATTTAGCGTCAAACCGGCGGCTAAAGCATTGCTTGCTTGAAATATATGCCCGTTCTTTGCTCAAATTTAAGTGACCATGTTTCCACTACCGGCCAGATTACTCTCCCTGTTTTTTGCCATTCCGGCAATGGTTTCTTTGCTGGCGCAAAATGTGCCCGTTTCCAGGAACTTGAATGAGAGCCAAAAGCTCCCCGTCTTTTCGTTGGTACCGGCGGATACTTTGCACAAAGGCCGATTATGGGTGTCAGCCGGGACAGGAGTAGCCATTTACGGAGGCCTTTCGATAGCCTTGTGGAAAGCGTGGTACAAGGATTTCCCACTCACCAGATTCCATACTTTCAACGATTGGGGAGAATGGAAGAACATGGATAAATCGGGGCACTTTTTTTCAGCATATACCTATAGCAGCTATTCATTCAAAGGCGCATGTTGGACGGGGATGAAACGCCGCAATGCCATGTGGACGGCGATAGGAGTGGGCACAGGCATTCAAGCCACCGTCGAAATGATGGATGGCTTTTCGCAGGGATGGGGCTTTTCGTTGGGCGATATTGCTTTCAATACGATGGGGGTTAGCTTTTTTGCCGCGCAAGAACTGCTGTGGAAAGAACAGCGCATCATTATGAAGGTATCAGGCAAGCGACCTGATTATTCAAAAGACCCCTTATTTTCTACTGATGGAGGCCATCTGACTACCCTCGATGAAAGAGCAGCGGAGCTTTATGGCACCTCGCCTTTTCACGTGATTCTGAAAGATTACAACGCGCTCACCGTTTGGGGCTCAGTCAATATTTCTTCATTTATGAAGCAGGAAAACAGCCGGTTCCCGAAGTGGCTTAACGTGGCCGTGGGCTATGGCGCCGGCAACCTTTACGGGGGGTTCGAAAATAAATGGACCACACCAGATGGCGCCGTTTTCGTCCTCGACGAAGGGGCTTATCCCCGCTACCGTCAGTTTTATCTGTCGCCGGACATCGACTGGAACCGGGTGCCCAGCCGTCACCGCTGGG
>SCUG01000257.1 GCA_004297645.1 Saprospiraceae bacterium
CCATTGGCGCAGGCACGGACGTTGCCGCCGAAACCGCCGACATTATTTTGGTCAACAGCAACCCGAAGGACATCGCCAACCTCATACTTTTTGGCAAAGCCACCTACCGGAAAATGATTCAAAACCTCGCCTGGGCCACGGGCTATAATGCGATTGCCATCCCGCTGGCGGCGGGGGTTTTGTATCCCACCTTCGTGTTAAGTCCTGCCATTGGAGCCGTTTTGATGAGCCTGAGCACGGTGGTGGTGGCAGTGAATGCGCAGTTGTTGCGGCGGAGTCTAAGGAACTAAAAATTTGGTATGCAAGGCATGATGGCAGATATGACGGCAGCTTGTAAAAACGACACCAGTATGATGTCCTCCTTATGTAAAACAATGATGAAAGACCCGCAAATGATGGAGATGATGGATAAGATGAAAGGCGGGAAAATGGACATGAACAAGATGGAGGGTAAGGGTAAGATTAAACAATAATTTGCCCCCGCCCTCTCAGCACCGCCTGCGGCGGCGCCGGGGGGAGGCGTACTTGGGGGGTTTCTCCCCCGAACGCCTATTGGCACAACCTGCCTTTTGGTGTTGAGTCTAAAACTTAGAAATTCAATCAGGGCAGCGGGTGAAAAATTACCGGTGGGGTGTTGCCGGTAAAAGTGCTCAAGGCCTGCAATCACATCGAAAAACGCTGCTGCATCACCTCCAGGAACTCATCCTTCCGGCGGCGGGCGATGGGTATCTTGCAGCCATCTTCCATCAACGCATAGCCACCATCTTCCCGCAGTATTTTTTTGACAAAAGAAAGGTTGACAAGGTGGGATTGGTGGAGCTTGAAAAACCTGTCTTGTGGCAGCAGGTCTTCATAGTATTTCATCGGGTGGGAAATGACATGGCGGTCATTGTTCAGCATGTGAAAAGAAGTGTAGCTGCCCTCCGATTCTAAGCGCACAATTTCGTCGAGGCGCAGGAAGACCATGCCCTCCTGGCTGGTGAGCGTGATTTTGTCAAATTGCCGGGTAGGGGCGCTTTCCAGCAGGTTGCCGATTCTGGCCGGGTAATCTTCCGGCGTCTCCATCTTCACCCGGTCTATGGTTTGCGCCAATTCCACGGGGTTGATGGGTTTTAGCAGATAGTCCAACGCACGGTAGCGGAAGGCTTTCATGGCAAATTCGTCGTGGGCGGTGATGAAAATAACCTGAAACGAGGGGCGGGGGAATTTGTCCAGCAAGTCGAAGCCCGTCCCGTCTTCCATCGCAATATCGAGCAGCACGCCATGGGGTTGGGTTTGCCGGAGGAGCACATAAGCGCTCTGCACGCTGTCCGCTTCGCCGCAGATTTCTACATCGGGGCAGAGGGTGGTAAGCAAAGTGCGCAATGCCTGGCGGGCGTCCGGTTCGTCGTCTATGATTGCGATGCGTTTCATTTTCTCCGGTTTATTTTTGTGGCGATTTCCTCGCCAAGCCCAATCCTGATGGAGACCTCTGTGCCAGTGGCGCGGCCCTTCTCGTCGTGAAGTAGTTTGGTGCTTACGGCGTTGATTTCCTTGCCATGCGACAGCAATTCCAGCCGGTTCCGGGTGATGGACATGCCGAGTGACTTGTGCAGCCTGGCACTTGTGCCCTGTCTGTTTTCAGGGTTAGGGCCACTGCCGTTGTCGCGGATGAGCACTTCAAGATAGTGCTCTTTTTTTTCAAAAAAAACTTCCACCTTGCCGCCGGCGTCCCTGCCGGAAATGCCGTGCAGCACGGCATTTTCGATATAAGGCTGCACGAGCAGAGGTGGTATTTTTACCTCAAAAACATCAAGACCCGCCGCCGTGCTGACCTCATAAGTGAAGCGATTTTTAAAACGCAGTTTCTCCAATTCTAAGTAATTGTTCAACAATTTCACCTCTTCGGCCAGCAGGATTTCCCCGGTGACGGAGGCATTGAGCATACTCCGCATGAGGCTGGCAAAACTCCCTAAGCAAAATGTCGTAAATAACTTTCCGGTTTAGAAGGTTGAGGAGGTTTAGAATGTTTAAACTAAACCTGCTAAACCTGCTAAACCTCCTCAACCTTCTAAACCAATACCGGTAATTAAAT
>SCUG01000258.1 GCA_004297645.1 Saprospiraceae bacterium
CCGACCTCGAAAACGGCTGCACCAGCACAGCGGGCGTCACTGTTTATCAAAATATCTTCCCGCCTTCGGCGAATGCCGGGGCGGACACGATGCTGTCGTGTGCGGTGCCTTCACTCACCCTGGATGGCACGGCATCCCTGGCGGCAGGCGGCATTAGTTTCGCCTGGAGCACGGCCAACGGCAACATCATTCCTCCAGCCAATATCGCCACACCCGTGGTGGACAAGGCCGGGGATTACCAACTCATCGTCACCAGCCTCGTGAATGCCTGTCAGGATACCGCCATCGTTTTGGTGGCGGTGGATACTCTTGCGCCGCAGGCGAACATCGGCTTCCCCAACGGCAGCACGCTGACCTGCACCACGCCTGAAGTGACGCTCACGGCCAGCAATGCTTCGGGCAGCCAAAGCCTGACCTACCAATGGGTAGGCAACATCTCCGGCGGGCAGGGAACCGGCACGGCGGCCACCATCGTACCGGGCGTTTTTTCACTCATTCTCACCGACACCCTCAACGGCTGCATTGACACCGCAGTGGTAATCGTAGGTCTCGACACCATTCCACCGCAGGTGGAGGCCGGGCCGGGAGGCGTGCTCAGTTGCACCGCTGAAACCGTTACCATCGGCACCATGACCACCTCCTCCGGCCCCAATTTCAGCTACCAATGGACCAGCTCTCCCGGTGGCTCATTTATCAGCGAAACAGACTCCACCTACGTGACGGTAGATTCCGCCGGCGTTTATACGCTCACGGTGACTAACCTTCAAAACAACTGCGCTGCCGCCGACTCAGCTATCGTGGTGAACAACGCCAATGGGCCGGTGGCCAATGCCGGGCCAGACGGGATTCTGGACTGCAACGACGTCACCTTCACCCTCGACGGCAGCGGCTCCACCATCGTCCCATTTACCAACATCACGTGGCAAAATTCGAGCGGAGCGGCCATCGGCCACACCCAAACAGTGGTGGTTGACTACCCCGATACGTTCATCCTCACCGTCAGTTTTGCCTTTTGCCAAGATACCGACACGGTGGTGGTCACGGCCATCGCCATCCCGCCCGTAGCCGATGCCGGGGCGGATATGGCTCTCGATTGCCTCACCGGGCAAGCTACTCTCAACGGCAGCGGCTCCAGCAATGGGCCGGATTTTAGCGCACAATGGGCGGGCGGGTCCATCGCATCGGGTGGCAACACGCTGACGCCGGTAGTGAATGCCCCCGGCACCTATGTTTTGACTGTCACGGACATTGCCAACGATTGCATCAGCACGGACACGGCAGTGGTCACCCTCGATACGGCGGCCTGCATGCCGGTGGTGAATGCGGGTGCCAATGGGCTGGTGAACTGCTACTCCCTGCAAGATACCCTTTCGGCCACCGGCCCGGCCGGCGCTGTTTTTATTTATCAATGGACGGCCCTCAGTGGGACGATTTACAACAATTTCAACCCCCTTGCGCCCGTCGTGAGTGCCGGGCAGTTCGTGCTCTCCGTGACCAATACGGCAGTCAACCTAACCGCCACCGATACAGTAGCCGTGATGACCGACACGGTGGCTCCGGTAGCCGATGCCGGGCAGCAAATCCTCACGCTCAATTGCCCGCAACTGGAAAGTTGTTATGCCCTTGATGTGAGCAATTCATCGCAGGGGCCGCAGTATTCCTATTCCTGGGAAACCTTCGGCGGCAATTTTTGCACCCCTGCCGGTGAGTTGTTTGCCGAAATTTTGGGCGATGGCATTTACAACCTTTTGGTTACCGACGTGACGAATGGTTGCATTGGCGAAGATGCCGTGCTCGTCCAACTTTTCGACTTCGGGCCTACGGCCAATGCCGGGCCGGACATTCAGATGGCCTGTGCTGACACCCTCGCACTGCCAAATGGCAGTGCCTCCTCTACCGGCCCCAATTTTACCTACCAATGGGTTTCGCCCGGCGGGAACATCCTAAACGGCGGCACTACCCTCGCCCCGCAGGTTTCGCCGAGCGGCAATCAGGACACTTTTATCCTCGAAGTTTTAAACACTGCAAACCTCTGCCGCGACACGGACGAGATGGCCGTCTTCGCCCCGACGGGCTGCCTGCCAGGCTGCAACGCCACCGTGTCGGGCATCCTGACCTGCGATGTGGACACTGTGGCACTCAGCGGCCTCGGCTCCACGCAAAGCGCCATCACGTCGTACCTATGGACGGCCCTCAGCGGCAATTTGTGCGGCAGCACCAATACAATCGTCACTTGCGCCGGCGCCCCCGGCATCTATCAGCTTGCCGTGACGAACAATTTCAGCGGCGTTGAGTTCACCTCGACCTGCTCGGTGCAAGTGCTCGAAAATGTGCAGACGCCTTTCGCCGACGCCGGCCCATTCCAGAACATCACGTGTACTTTCCCTACCCGCACACTGAACGGCACTTTGTCGTCGGCAGGCTTGAATATCACTTATGAATGGCTGGCCACTCCCGGCCATTTTATAAGTGGAGCAAACACCCCCATGCCGGTGGTGGACGAGCCGGGATTTTACACCCTCATCGTCACCGACACCCTCAACGGCTGCACGGCTTCCGATTTTGTAAATGTGGACCTCGACACCCTCCACCCCGTCGCCCAAGCCGGGCCGGGCGACATCCTCACCTGCACGAATAGCAACGCCGTACTAAGTGGCAGTGCCACGCCGTCATCGGGGGTGAGTTTCGCATGGACCACGGACGGAACAGGCGACATTTGCGCCGGGAGTACTTCACCAAACCCGGTGGTTTGCGCCGCAGGCACTTATTATCTGACGGCGACCATCACCGCCAATGGCTGCACCGGCACCGACAGCACCGTGGTGACATCGAGTGCCGGTTTCCCCATGGTCAACACCGGGCCTGACCTGTACTATACCTGCGCCGACACCTTGTTCACCATTTTGGCCACAGCCACCGGCGGAGCCGTGCTCACCTATGCCTGGACATCGCCAAACGGCGGCTGCTTCGTCAGCCCTACCTCGGTTTTGCAGCCCACGGTCAACTGCCCCGGCACGTATAAACTAACCGTAACCGATTTGGTGAATGGCTGCACCGCCACCTCCGTCGTGGAAGTGCTCACCGATACTGTGCCGCCGCTGGCCGACGCTGGCAGCACGCAGGAAATCAACTGCCAAAACCCGGTGGTATCGCTCGACGGGAGTGGCTCCGCTCCAGTGGGAGCGCTCGATTTTCTTTGGGTTGCCTCCGGCAATGGCCACATCGTCTCTGGCGCTAATACTGCCACACCGGTGGTGGATTCCGCCGGGGTATATACTCTCATCGTCACCCGCCAGAACAACCAATGCAAAGACACCGCCTCTGTCAGCATCACTTTTGACAGCAACATCCCCGTGGCTGATGCCGGCCCCGACACCACCCTCACCTGCACCCGCACGAGCTTGCACCTCGATGGCAGCGGCACATCGGCAAGCCCCTCTATTTTCTACACCTGGGCGGCCCTGCCGGGCAATATTGTAAACGGGGGAACCACCCTCTCGCCGTCAATAGACCTGCCCGGCACTTACGTGCTAACGGTGGAAGATACGGCCAGCCTTTGCGTCGTCACCGATACGGTGCAGGTGGCGATGGACACTCTTTCGCCAACGGCGATGATAGACCTGACGCCACTGACGGTCACTTGCGCCACGCCCACGGCCACCATCATGGGGAATCTATCCACCCCGGCCAATAGCTTGAACTATCATTGGACGACCACCGGTGGGCATATTTTCACCGGCGTGAATAATGCCAATGTGACGGTGGATTCCGGCGGTACCTACACGCTCACCGTTACCCACACCCGCAACGGCTGCACCGATGCCGCCGCTTTTTTCGTGGAGGAAGATTTTGAAAAACCCGTGGTACAGCTTGCCCCGGCACCGGAACTGAACTGCTATTCCCCGGCGGTGCAGCTCGAAGTTTTCCCGCCCACGGCGGACACCATTTACACTTACTTGTGGACGGGGCCGCCGCCCATTCTGGACGAAACCACGCCCACGCCAACGGTCAGCGAGCCGGGGTTTTACAAAGTGACGGTGACCAATACGGCGAATGGCTGCGAGGAGCAAGGCTCTTTGATTGTGCCGGAAAACTTCAATGCGCCGGAAGCGGCGGCATCGGCAATGGGCGAGCTGGATTGCGGCAATCTCGCCGCAGGGCTGTCGGGCGAAGGCTCCTCCACCGGCAACGTCAGCTACCTGTGGACGACCGGCAGCGGCGGCAACATCGCAGATTCCACGGCTTTGGTCACTCAAACCAACGCCCCCGGCTGGTACTATCTGACCGTGCAGTTTTTGGCCAACGGCTGCACGGCCACCGATTCGGCGGAGGTGATAGCCACTGCCATCCCCATCACCGGGGCGGAGATAACCACCGAAAGCCCCAACTGCAAAAACCCCGACGGCTTTATTCGGATAGATTCGGTCATTGGCGGCGACCCGCCGTTTTTCTATTCGCTCAACGGCGGCATTTTCATCACCTGGCCGCAGTTCAGCTACCTCGACCCGGGCAGCTACCAAATCGCCATCGAAGACCTCAACGGCTGCAACTGGGAAACCGCCCTTGCCCTCGATTTTCCGGGAGAAATACTCGTCAATTTGGGCGAAGACCAACACATCCGGCTGGGTGAGAGTGCTAAAATTGAAGCGTTGCTCAGCTTTTCCCCCGGCCAATTGGGCGCCATCATCTGGCAAAACCTGCCTGATTCGGCGGCGTGCCCCACCTGCCTTGAGCAGGTGGTGACCCCCAACGAAACCACGGTTTATTGGGTGACGGCCGTGGATACAAATGGCTGCAAAGCTGAGGACAAGGTCACCATTTGGGTGGATGAAGAAGCACCGTTTTTTGTCCCGAACGCTTTCTCTCCCAACGGTGACGGCAACAACGACCGGCTGATACTTTTCGCAGGAGGCGAGGTGGCAGTCGTGCGTACTTTCCGCATCTTCAACCGCTGGGGCGACTTAGTTTTCATTGCTGAAAACTTCCCGCCCAATGACCCGGCCTTCGGCTGGGACGGGAATTTCGATGGCCGTCCGATGAATTCCGCCGTCTTCGTGTGGATGGCGGAAGTGGAATACTTAGATGGGCTGCGGGAGGTGGTTTACGGGGATGTCACGCTGATGCGGTGAGTGGCGTCGAAGCCTGGATGAAGGAGGCCCAGCAAAATCCAAATTATCCATTTCATGTTTTCAATGTTTTACAAATTGCCTCGTCACCCACACCCCGCCCACCAGCGCCGAGCAGAAATACGCCCCCGGCGGCTCGCCGCCCAGGTCGAACGACAGGCTGCCCCTGCCCGGTTTGTAGGTTTCGTCTTTTAACCTGTGCCCTTGCAGGTCGTACACTTTCAGCGCAGTGATGAGCTTGCTGCCTTGCGCCTCGATGGTAAGTTGCCCGCCTGTTGGATTCGGATAGATTTTGATGGGGCTGTTTTCGCCCACCGGCAGCTCGACAACGCCCGTGCTGATGCTGTCGCAGCCCGGCTCCAGACACCCCAGGCTGTCTAACTTGACTATCCAGCTATTTTCCTTGGTGATGCTGTCGCCCCAGGTGCTGCCAGCACAAATGAAACCACCGTCGGAGGTGGGTATAGTCCGCCAGAATACGTCGTAAAACTTGCCTTCTGTCGAAGCGCTGTATTTTCTTTCCCATAGAACATCCCCATCAGGGGAAATTTTGGCAATGGTCCCATAAGCTTTTTGGTCGGCTACATAGGGGTTTTCCCGTTTTGTGCCACCTGTGATGAAATTGCCGTCAGGGCAGCGCTCCAGTCCCCTCCACGCCGTGTCCTCGTATATGCTGCTCCCGTATTCCTTTGACCAGAGTACTTCCCCGCTCTCATTAATGTTCAGTATCAACTCCACCCTGTATCTCGGAAAACCGGGATTAAAATAATTTTTTGTTCCGGTGACTAGGTAAGTCCCATCCTCCAACCCGGCGATGGCACCCAGTGCGATTAACTCCTCGTCCCCCTGCGGCACGATGTCTTTCCACCAGATTTGGTTGCCGAGGGAGTCCACCCGGAGGTAGGTTCCTTGTCGGTCGTAAATGTTGTAGGAGCGGGAGCCTACTACGATAAAGCCTTTGTCGGGAGTTTCCACCACACCGTTGCCGTAGTTAGCTTCGTTATTTACTTTTTGGTAGGTCTTCATGAATGCCTGGTTCCAAAGGCTATCAGTCTTTAACAATAGCAGCTTCCCACCAGGGATGGCGGGACTGAACCTGTATCCGGTTAGAACAACTCCGTTGTCGGAAGTTCGAAGCATTGTACTTGTAGAATAATCGCCATAACCAGGGACACCAAATATTGAAGTCTGGAGTGTATCGAGCAAAGCGCCTTCCAAACGGCACAAAAAAAGGTCGCTGTTAACTGTGTCATCAAACCCATTTGGATTCATCCTGCCTGAAACATCAATTTCAATCGGATTGGTTGGATTTGATGTAATGTCAAAAATCTTGCTACCTCCTAAAAAATCAATTTTTCTAAAACCTTGTATCATTCCCTGTTTTGAAATTTGAACCACATGTCCGTTTTCAAATGTAGTAAAAGATGCCCCTCCACCTACGGCAATATAAAAATCATTAGTTTCAGCTATGCTTGTAAAAGCATTCCAAATACTATCATAATCAAACTGAATATTAAAGTAGGTCGTCTGGGCAAAAAGGGCATTCGTGCTAATGATGAGTAGAACGAGTATTTTTCTCATGGCACAAAAAAATGAAGGGCTGCCAGAAACCGGCAGCCCTATGGTTTAAGAAAGCTTATTTGCTGATTTTTACAACTTTACCGAATGCAAACTCGTCCCCAAGGTTGGAGCGGATGCGGTAGAAATACACACCAGCTGGCAGGCTGGATGCGTCCCAAACAACGTTGCAATTGCCTGTTACGCTGTCTCTCCATACAATGCGTCCCGACATGTCGGTCGCCTCGATAGTGTAGGCATCGCTACCCAGAACGTTCCTGAATTCAAACGACACAGCAGTGACAAACGGATTGGGCGATACAACAACTCCTGGTTCCTTGCTGGTTTGAATTGGCTGCACCTGTCCTTCGCTCGACCTATCCCCTCCGCCTCCTGAAGCAATCGGTATCAAAGGGTAATACACGCCTGACCTCAAATCATGGAGCCCCTGCGACATCGCAAGTGCAGATGTGTTCACTTCATCCGTGTAGCCCTTGGCAGTGGCATAGTTTGCGTCGGGAATGTTCATCAGGTCACTTCCACTTGCAAGCACAGCGGTCATATAGCCTTTGTAAGCTACAATTTCATCTGTAGTTCCGGTCAAATCGTTCAACTCCGACAATGCCTGCGTGTAGTTACCTTGACCTGCCAGTGTACCGATGCGCAGCATTCTGTCTTCCGGCTGGTTGCGGTCGGCGAGGATGGCGAGTGCGTCCGTGTAGTTGGCGGGCCTCATGTCGTCGTTGGCGTCGAAGCCGGGGTGAAGGAGGCCCAGCAAAATCCAAATTATCCATTTCATGTTTTCAATGTTTTACAAATTGCCTCGTCACCCACACCCCACCCACCAGCGCCGAGCAGAAATACATCCCCTGTGGCTGTCCACTCAAATCAAACGAAAGGCTCGCTTTTCCCAAACCATATTCTTCGTTCACCAATCGCCTGCCTTGCAGGTCGTAGATTTTCACCGCCCCAATCGCCTTGCCCTTCTGTGCCTCGACCGTCAGGTGGCCTCCCGTGGGGTTGGGGTACAGTTTGATGGGGCTGTTATCGCCCACCGGCAGCTCGACAACGCCCGTGCTGATGCTGTCGCACCCTGGCTCCAGGCAGCCCAGGCTGTCTAACTTGACTATCCAGCTATTTTCCTTGGTGAGGCTGTCGCCCCAAGTGCTGCCACAAGCGATGATGCCGCCGTCGGAGGTGGGGATAGTCCGCCAGAATATATCGTAGAATTTCCCTTCTGAGGAGGCACTGTATTTTCTTTCCCATAAAACTTCACCTGATGGAGTTATCTTGGCTATGGTTCCATACGCTTTTTGGTCAGGCACATAAGGGTTTTCACGTTTTGTACCTCCGGTAATGAAGTTGCCGTCCTGGCAAAGGGTCAGTCCCTTCCATGCCGTATCTTCATAAATATCGCTGCCATATTCTTTTGACCAAAGTACGTCCCCATTTTCGTTGATGTTCAGGAGTAATTGCACCCTATATTGTGGAAAGCCAATAATATCATATTGTTTCACTCCAAGTACTAAAAACGTCCCATCCGATAATCTGGCAATATCTGACAGCACGATGGATTCTTCATCTTCCTGTCCGTTCGGCACGATGTCCTTCCACCAGACTTGGTTGCCGAGGGAGTCCACCCGGAGGTAGGTGCCCTGTAGGTCATAGGTGTTAAAGGAGCGGGAACCGACCACGATGAAGCCCTTGCCGGGGGTTTCCACGACGCTATGCCCGGTGTGGTTGTCCTGGGTGCTTTTGGAATAAGTCTTCATGAAAACTTGGTTCAAGAGGCTATCGGTTTTGAGCAGAAGTAGTTTCCCTTTTTGCCCGGGTGCGAAACGATAGCCGGTAACCGCAAAGCCACCGTCCGAAGTTCTATGTACCAAGCTTTGGGAATAATCACCAAAATTTGGCACTCCGTAGGTTTTGACTTTGAGAGTATCCAAAAATGGCAAACCTAACTGGACAATAAATAGGTCACTGTTTATTACATCGTCAAATCCGTTTGTATTCATCCTTCCACTAATTTCTATTTTGTCTAAGTTTGTGGAAGATTTGATATCGTAGATTTTGCCTTCAGGAAAAAAATCTGTTTTCCATAGTGAGTTGATTTCTCCGCTCTTGTCCAACTTCAATAAAAATGCAGTATCATAGGAGAAGGTGCCGAAAACCCCACCTGTTATATAAAAGTTATCAGTTTCAATAATGCTGGCCGAAGCGTTCCAAATATTATTATAATCAAATTGAATATTGAAATAAGTAGCTTGAGAACGGGCGAAGCCCGAATAAAGAAGTAAAAACAGAATTATCTTTCTCATGGCAGCAAAAATTAAAAGGGCTGCCGACCTGCGGCAGCCCTGTGGTGAACTGATTATTTGTTGACTTTCACGAGCGGCCCCTTCTGGGTGCTGAAATCGCCCCTCCGCCCAACTGCATAATAAGCGCTGCTGGCTTCTACAACATTCCACAAGTCTCCCATGACTGGCCCAAGCACTTCGTCCCGCAACAGCGCACCAGTTGGGGTAACAACCGCATAGGAGGGCTGGCGAAGGCTGTTAGAATTTGCTTCGTCATCCCTTGCAAAGCCTACCCCCAGGTAATTGCCCGAACTGGTGACGATGACATCGTACATCCAGCCGGCCCATTCCTGGGGAGGCGCACCGCTGCCTACGTTGATAGAAGACGTCCACTGCAATCCCGGCTGTGCGGACAGGCTCAGGGGCAAGGCGGGCAAAAGCATGAGGGCAAGCCTGATGAAAGGCTTTAGCGAAAGATAATGCGCCCTGATTCGGGCACCTTGGTGAACAAGCAGTGAAAACTTTTTCATGGCATTCGGATTTCGGGGCCTGGTTTTCACAAAGGCGAAGGGAGCGTTTTTGAAAAATCAGGCCGGGTTATGAATTGAGTTTGGTAAATGCTCGTTTGCAATTCATTCCCTCCTCATCGGTCGTCTTAGTGTTTCAGATGGGACGGTAGGATTTCTTCAGGCGTGTTTTTGAAATGGTGCTGTAATTTAAAGTATTATGCTTCCAGAAACAACAGGCTTGGCAGAAAATATGGCAAGAGCTTCCAGGCAATTTATCCGCCCTCACCGAATTCTGCGGTACCTTTGCCGCCGATGAACAGAGAATTTCTCCTCAACGCCATCTTCCTCATTTTTGTCAACGTGCTCATCAAGCCGTTTTACGTCTTCGGCATCGAGCGGACGATACAGGACACCGTGGGAGCGGAAACATACGGCCTTTATGCCACGCTGTTCAGCTTCACATTTTTGCTGTTCATCGTGAATGATTTCGGCATCCACTATTTCAACAACCGGACTATCGCCCGGCACCCGCAGTTGCTGGACAGGTACTTCCCCAACATCCTCGTGCTCAAAACCATGCTCACCGGCATATACCTCGTGCTGGTGTTTGCCGCCGCATTTGTGCGGGGCTTCGAGCGGGAGGTTTTTTACCTCATTTTCTTCATCGCCCTCAACCACGTGCTCATCTCACTGGTGGCATGGCTGCGCTCCAACATCTCCGGGCTGGGCATGTACCGCACGGACAGCTTGGTCTCTACCCTCGACAAAATCATCCTCATTATTCTGTGCGCCTTGTTGCTGTGGGGCGGCATTTTCACGGGCGATTTTCAGATAAAATGGTTCGTGCATGCCCAAAACACCGCGTGGTTCCTGACGGCACTCACGGCATTTTTCATTGTAAAAAAACAACTCCACCGGCCGCTGCGGCTGCGATTCAACTGGCCATTTTCTTTAGCCGTTTTAAAAAAATCCGCCCCGTACGCGCTGGCCGTTTTTCTGATGACGGCATACACCCGCCTCGACATCGTTATCCTCGAATGGATGCTGCCCGGCGGCAGGCACGAGGCCGGTGTTTATGCTGCGGCCTACCGGCTGCTCGATGCGTTCAACATGGTGGGATTCCTGTTCGCCGGGCTGCTGCTGCCCATGTTTTCCACTTTGCTTCGCAAGCAAGAAAAGGAGCAGAAGAAAGGGGTGACATTTTTTGAAAAAAAACCACCTCTGACTGGTGAAATCCCCTCCCTGCTGCGCTTCGCCATACAGCTTATCTGGGCCGGCACCATCACGCTGGCCGTCTCCTGTTTTTTCTTCCGCGAAGAAATCATGCTGTGGCTCTACCCCACCACGGCCACGCCTTATTACGGCGAAGTGCTGGCCTGCATCATCCTGACATTGGTGCCGTTCAGCGGCATTTTCATTTACAGCACCCTGCTGACTGCCAATGAGAGTTTGCGGAAAATGAACCGGCTGTTTTTCATCGGCATGGTGGTGAATGTGGCGCTGAACCTGTTGCTCATCCCCCACCTGAAAGCCGTGGGCGCGGGTGCTGCCGCTCTTTCCACGCAGGCTTTCGTTTTAATCGGGCAGATGTGGATTGCAAAAAAAGAACTCCGCCTGCCCACTGAATGGAAGCAGGTGGCAAAAATTGGAGGCTTTGCCCTCCTCGTCATTCTGGTGAATTGGCAGTTGTACCAACTACCCGGCTTGGGGTGGCTGCTGAAATTCAGTGCCGCCATAGCGTCGGGGCTGCTGCTGGCGCTGCTGTTCCGCCTCGTCCGGCTGAAAATGCTATTCGATTTGGCGAAAGGGTAAAACCCCGCCCAAACTCTTTACTTTTGCCGGGCGTTGACACCGTAAAACCCGTAAAACCGCAACACCACCGTACATCACATGGAGCAAAAAGACAACCTCCTCGGCGTCGTCGAGACCGTTTTTAAGTGGAAAAAAATCATCGTCATCACCTGCCTTGTGACGGCCATCGGGACGGCTATCATCACGCTGCTCTTGCCGGTGTATTATAAGTCCACCACCATCTTTTACGCGGCAAGCCCCGACCTGGCGATTCCGGAATCCATCTTCGGCAACTCGTCGGAAGCCCCCAATTATTACGGCACCGAAAACGACCTGGACCGGCTGCTCAGCATTGCCAAATCGGGCGAACTGGCGACGTTTATGATTGACTCGTTCAACCTGTACAGCCATTATGGTATTGACAGCACCAGCCGCCTTGGACCATACAGCATCCGGCTGAAATTTGGGAGTTCCTTCGATGCGATAAAAACCAAGTACGACGCCATCGAGCTAACGGTGGAAGACCAGGACAAAGAACTGGCGGCTCGCATGGTCAACGCTGCCCGCGAGCGCATCAATTATTTGGGGCAAAAACTCATCAAAGACAGCCAGGCTAAAATCATCGCCACTTACGAGGATAACATTAAGCAAAAGGAAAACGACCTGCGCGCAGTGAACGACAGCTTGCAGCAGGTACGTCACAAGTATGGCGTTTATAATCCTATGGCCCAATCGGAGGGCTTGTCCGACCTGATGGCCAAGGCCCAGGCCAAACGCAACAACGCCGAAGCAAAGGTGGAAGCGTTGATAAGCACCGGCAGATTCCGGGATTCCGTGTTGTTGTTGCAAGCCAACATAAAAGGCTTCACAAACGAAGTGACGAAACTCAGCGAACGGCTCGATACATTCAACATGGGCATGGCACAAGTGGAAGTGCTCAAAAGCACCCAAACCATGGCGAGCGAACAGTTGGCTCTCGACAAGGAGCGATACAAACAAACCAAGGCAGCCTTCGTCTCCGACTTCCCGGCCACGCTGCTGCTCGAATCCGGCCCTGTGCCGCTCATCAAGTCGCGCCCGAAACGGGCAATGACCGTCTTTGCTGCTACCCTGGCCGCATTCGTTTTTAGCATCATAGGGGTCATCATCTTCGAGACCTACCGCGATGTAGATTGGCGAATGATAATCAACGGTGGACGGTAATATCCGCATAGTCCACAGTCCACAGTCCACAGTCCACAGTTCACAGTACACAGTTCATAGTTCATAGTTCACAGTTCACAGTTATGACCAGTACTGAGCCACAAACCCGCAACTTGCTGATAGCATTCAGCATCGTCCTGGTTGCCAGCCTGCTGACGGGGGTGGCGGGGTATTGGTATTTCCTGGCGGGCATTCCGGCATTGGCACTGTACGGCTACGTAGCCGTGGTGGATTTCAAAAAAATCTTCTTTTTACTCCTGGCATTTTTGCCACTTACCGTGGAAGTGTGGCTGCCCAACGGCGTAGTCACCGACCTGCCAACCGAGCCGATGATGGTGGCCATGATGGGCATTTACTTCTTGTATGTGCTGAAACGCGGCAAAAGCATGTTGGCCAATTTTGTGCGGCACCCCATTGCGTTGCTGTTGCTGCTCCATCTGGGATGGATGTTTTTCACAGTGATTACCTCGGAGGCCTTCGTCATTTCGTTCAAGTTTTTTCTGGCAAAAATCTGGTACGTCACCACTTTTTTCTTCCTCGCAGGCACACTGCTGAAAACTGAAAAAGACGTAAAATCCATGGTTTGGGTGGTACTCGTTCCGCTGGTGCTCACCATCCTGTACGTGTTGGTGCGTCACGCCAGCTACGGGTTTAGTTTCGCCGATGTGAATAAGGTGATGTTCCCGTTTTACCGCAACAAGGTTGCTTATGCCTGCATGCTGTCCATCTTTCTGCCTTTTGTATGGCTGGGCCGCGGCTGGTACCGGAGATTCTCCCTGCCCTGGTGGACGTTGTTGGGGGCGGCCCTGCTCCTTTTGGTGGGTATTCAGTTTTCCTATACCCGCGCCGCCTACCTCACCCTTGCTTTGGCCGCGGGCAGTTATTTTGTGGTAAAATGGCGGCTGATGAAAATCGTACTCGGCCTGGCCGCCATCGGCAGCGTGTTGTTCGTAGCCACGCAGCTAAAGCACCGCACCTGGCTCGACGAGAAACCGATTTACGAAAAAACCATCACGCACGAGCGCTTCGACGACCTGCTCAGTGCGACCACCAAAGGGCGCGACGTCTCCACTATGGAGCGGGTGTACCGTTGGGTGGCCGGCGGGCACATGGTGGCGGAAAAGCCACTATTGGGTTTTGGGCCGGGCACCTTCACCAAATTTTATAAATCCTACACGGTCACGGGTTTCACCACCTATGTCAGCTCCAACCCTGAAGGTTCGGGCATCCATTGTTATTACCTCATGACGTTTGTGGAACAGGGCGTTGCAGGAGGGCTTCTTTTTCTGGCACTCGTCGCTTTTGTCCTGCTCAAAGCCGAGGTCATTTACCACCAAACCACTGACCCTGACCGCCGCCGGATAGTGATGATGGTGATACTCACTACCGTCGTAATAGACGGCCTGCTCCTCATGAACGACCTGGTGGAAACCGACAAGACTGGTTCGTTTTTCTTCATGTGCATGGCCTTGCTGGTAAATGCGGACATTAAAAACAAGGAACAAGGAGAAATGAACAGTGAAGAACGGCCGGAGGAGGTTTAGCCTTGGGGCAACTTGCGCCTCACTCGCCTTGCCGGAGAATTTCCTCCGGTGCCAATGCGCTTGACCGCAAGGCCAGCAGCGCCACCGTTTCCACATGGTGGGTATGCGGGAACATATCCACCGGCTGGATTTTCAGCAGGTCGTATTTTTCTTTCAGCAGGCTGATGTCACGTGCCTGCGTGGCGGGGTTACAGCTCACGTACACGATTTTGGGTGCTTCGAGTTGGAGGAACATTTTCACCACATCGGTGTGCATGCCAGCCCGGGGCGGGTCGGTGATGACGAGGTCCGGCTTTCCGTGCTTTTCAGCAAATTGGGAGGTGAGAATATCTCTCACGTCGCCGGCGTAAAAGGTGCAATTGGTGGTGCCGTTCATGCGGGCGTTTTCCCCGGCATCCACAATGGCCTCCGGCACTTCCTCGATGCCCACCACCTGTTTGCAATATTTGGCTACATACAGGGCGATGCTGCCTACGCCGGTGTAAAGGTCGTACACATTTTCTTCACCCGACAACCCGGCGAATTCGACGACCTTGTCGTACAGCACTTTGGCCTGATAGGAGTTGGTTTGGAAGAATGATTTGGGGCCAATTTTAAAACGGACGTGCCCCAGTTGCTCTTCGATGTAAGGTTTGCCGTGGTAGGAAATCATGTCGAGGTCGAGCACATAGTCGTTCATTTTTTGGTTGATGCAATAGAAAACGCTGGTGAGCTGTGGCATCTTTTCAATGACTGCATTGAGGTAGCGTTTTATTTTAGGCTGGTCATCTTCAAAAAAGCTGACGATGAGCATAAGCTCGCCGATGGAGGAGAGGCGGATCATGATGTGCCGCATGAAGCCCTCGTTTTTCCAGAGGTCGAAAAAAGAAAGCCCCTGCTCTATGGCGACGGCTTTTGCCGTCAGTCGCAGTTCATTGGAGGGGCCGGGCTGCAACCAGCAGTGTTTGATGTCCACAATTTTGTCAAAAGCGCCGGGGCGGTGAAATCCCAACACATCTTCCTGATTGGAGGCGCCGGTGTTCAGCTCGTCTTTCGTCAGCCAGCGCTTATCCGAAAAGGCGTATTCCAGCTTGTTGCGGTAGTAAGTGGTATGGTCGCAGGGCACGATGGGAAGGAACTCCTCCGGTGTTATCCTGGCGATGCGAAAAATGGTATCACGTACCACCCGTTCTTTGTAGTGGGTTTGTGCGGGGTAGCTGAGGTGCTGCCACCGGCAGCCCCCGCAAACGCTGAAATGCTCGCAAAACGGCTCGATCCGGTGTTCCGACAACTTGTGGTAATGGATGGCAAAGCCCTCCATGTAGTCTTTCTTTTTTTTGACGATATGGGCATCCACCACATCGCCGGGAGCCACATGTTCGACAAAAATAACACACCCGGCGGCGTCCCGGCCCACACCCCGTCCCTTGTCGGCCATTCCTGTGATTTCTATTTCCTGAACTATTATTGGTTTTCTCTGCCTTTTGCCCATAGTGATAGGTTTGTTTTCGGTGCAAATTTCAGGATGTTTATTGAGACCATAACTCCCTGCCGGCGATTTTCCTCCTGGAGTGCCATGAAAAGCTACGCTGCATTTTTCTTTCATGATAAAACTCCGGGGGTTGCTGCCGTGGTGGACGGCGCTATACTAAGAGCTTGTTTGCATTTCGGGGAAGCAGCTATTCGTCGAAAAACGAATCCATTTTCCCCGTTCACGTGTTTAATTTTCACTGTTTTTTTTCAATCACAAAAATCTTCTAAACATGGGTACGCTGTATTGGGTATTAATCATTGGAATGTCCGTCGTTGGGTTTGTCATCAGCAACCGGCTGAAAGGCAAGTTTAAAAAATACAGCCAGGTGGGGCTGCGCTCCGGCATGGATGGCAAAGAAGTGGCTGAAGCGATGCTCCGGCATTATGGCATCCACGAAGTGCAGATTACGCAGGGGAAGGGCATGCTCACCGACCACTATAACCCGCTCAACAAAACGGTGATGCTCAGCCCGCAGGTTTATCAGGGGCGCAATGTAGCTGCCGCTGCCGTCGCTGCCCACGAATGCGGCCACGCCGTGCAGCATGCCACTGCGTACGCCTGGCTCCGGATGCGCTCGGCCTTAGTACCAGTGGTAAATGTGGCGGCCATGGCACAGCAATGGTTGCTGATAGCTGCATTTCTCCTCTTCCAATCTTTTCCACAGCTCCTGCTCATCGCCATCGTAGCGTTTGCCGTCACGACGCTGTTTGCGTTTATCACCCTGCCGGTGGAATTCGATGCCAGCCGCCGGGCATTGGTTTGGCTTGACGAAAGCGGGGTGGCGCAGGGCGCTGAATATGAGGGTGCGAAAGATGCACTTTGGTGGGCCGCCATGACCTATGTTTCGGCAGCGCTGTCGGCATTGGTGATGCTGCTTTACCTCGTGCTGAGGTACATGGGCAACAGAGATTAGAGCTTGTTTGCCTGGCTCAAACAAAAAAGGCCGTCGCAATGACGGCCTTTTTTGTTTTTAGAAAAGCAACCCAAGCAAAAAGGTCAGGACGGTGGCGGCGAAGCCAGCCATGAAGATATTGTAGGAAATAGAGAGGTAGCGGTACTTTTTGTCGAGCACCTTTCCGAGGTGGTACAGGTCGCGGGTCATATTGCCGTAAAGCAACTCGCTGTCGTTGAACATTTCTTCCATCAGCTCCTCATATTTTTCCATTTTCAGGGAGACAAAATTTCCAAAGAACACAATGTTCCTCTTGGCCTCGTCTATGGGTGTACCCTCGTATATCAGTGAGGTGACTTTCGGGCGGGCAGCCAACACAGCGAATATGAGGGAGGTAAGCCCCATCACCACAAAAATGATGGCAGGCACCAGGATGGCGGGGTTGGTTTCCGCCATGTTGCGGTAAGAAATCGCCGAAATGATGGCAAAGATGAGAATGGCGTTCAAGCCTATCATGGTGCTCGCCTTGCTACTGGCGATGGAACTCAGGTTGATGTGATTGTGGTAATTGGTGTGGAAGAAAGTCAGTGTGCCGCTGGCGGTGCTGCGTTCCAGTGCCCGGAGTTTCCGGTCATCCTGCGGCTCCGCTTTTTTCACTCTCATCGCCTTCTGTTTATCCAACCGGTCTTTCAGCACCACGAAGTGGCCGGCGGCTACCGGCTCGCAGGTTATCTTGCCATGAGCGGTGTAAAAACGGGCATTGAGCAATTGCTGGGTTTGGTACTGCTCCCATTCTTCCTTAGAGTAATGGAGGTTGAGCAATAGCTCCCGCTCGGTGCGCAACAAGGAGGTTTTTTCAAAAAAGCTTTCTCCGAAATACACAGACCTCACGGCATCCGACAGTAACTGGCCAGCCGGCGTTTTGGGAGTATCCCAAAGAATTGTTGCTTTCAAAATATCGAGAATAATTCTCATTTTCCCCGG
>SCUG01000259.1 GCA_004297645.1 Saprospiraceae bacterium
TAAGCCTATTTGGTTCTGGCTGCATCCCGATTACCCGGATGGCTAAAGTTTAATAGCAAATGTCAAATGGACAAAACCTGGCGTTCAAAAGTATGACTTATGTGGACTATGTGCCTATTGGTTTACGAAACAAGTTTTATGTTTGGTTGTGGCTTCGCCACAATAGGTTTTGAAAAACCTGAACAATGTCAAAGCAAAAGTCCAAAATCGCAGTTCTCACCGGCGCAGGTATCAGCGCCGAAAGCGGAATCAAAACCTTCCGGGATGCCGGTGGCCTTTGGGAGCATCACGACATCATGGAGGTGGCCTCCATTGAAGGCTGGCACAATAACCAGGCTCTGGTGCTGAATTTTTACAACGAGCGGCGGCGGCAGTTGGCCGAAGTCCAGCCAAATGCCGCCCACAAAGCACTGGTGGAACTCGAATCGCGGTACGATGTTACCATCATCACGCAAAATGTGGACGACCTGCACGAGCGTGGGGGAAGCAGCCACATCATTCATCTGCACGGCGAGCTTAAAAAGTCGAGAAGCACGGTGGACGAGCGCCTCATTTACCCGTGTCCCGGCGACATACTTCCGGGTGATTGCTGTGAAAAAGGGAGCCAGTTGCGGCCGCACATCGTTTGGTTCGGTGAAATGGTGCCGATGTTGGAAGTGGCCGCCGAAGCCGTCAGCCGTGCTGATTTAATCCTGATTATCGGCACTTCCATGCAAGTCTATCCGGCTGCCGGACTGACTGCATACGCCTCGCCTAACATTCCCATTTTTTATGTGAACCAAAAACCAATGCTGAATTACGAATTGGAAAATACAAGGAATTTGAAAGTCATCCCGGAAAATGCCACCACGGGAGTGCGCAAGGTGGTGGATGAATTGATTCAAATCAATTAGGAGGGAATAAATCCACTGGCTGAGATATAGTGCGGCTTTTCATGTAGTTTCAGTTTGTCCGAAATTGCCTTTGCCCTACTATTAGCCGTGATAGCTTATCCATATAGCTCTGGAGTTTAGCTAAAATGCCAAGCGTGTGACGGACTTGCTCCGCCGGGTTAATACTTAGCAGGCGCCTAAAAAAAAGGTGAGCTGTCCTCAACAGCTCACCAGTGCAGTCTATGTGAAAACGTTTTAAAATCGTTGGAAGAGATGGTTGTTTGAAGTTGCAAACCATCCACGGCAAACATCCCGATTCCTTCTCTGTATTTTTATCAACCGCATTTAGTGTGGCCACAGCTTTTGCAAATCAGGCAGCCTTCCTTGTAAATCAGACCGTCGTGGTCGCCACATGCCGGGCAAGTTTCTTTAACAGCTTGTGTGCCGTCGGGAACAAACTTTTTGAGCGCACGGATAACTCCGTTCTTCCAGGTGTTGATGTGCTCCTGCTCTACGTTTAGCGCAGCTACCAGATTCACCACATAAGGCAGGGGCATTCCGTGGCGCAAGGTGCCCGAAATGAGCTTGGCGTAGTTCCAATATTCTTTGTTGAAAGAGCGGGACAGTCCCTCCATGGTGACTTTATAACCATCTTTATCGCAGAACTGGAAGTCGTACCTGTTGTTGTCCTCCTCATCTTTTTTCTTGATAACCCAGCCTTTTTCCACGTGTGCGGGGATGATAAAGGTGTCTTCAGCGCGGCCGGTGAAAATCTCGTAAGGTTTACCATCCAGCAAGCCGACTACGGCTATCCATCTTTCGTGATTGTTTTGAAAACGAACGATTTCAGCGTCAAGGATTTTGGGCCGCTTTGGTGCCAGGGTGGTGGTGAACAGCGATGCTGTACCATTCATGGCCGGTGATTTTTCCTCGCCGTTTTCTTCCTTTTCGTCATTGGAAACCAAAACGCCAGAACGACTGCCGTCGCGGTAGATGGTGCAACCCTTGCAGCCCACCTCCCAAGCGGTCTTGTAAATTTCTTTTACCAAATCCACTGATGTATCGTTGGGCACATTGACGGTTACGCTAATGCTGTGGTCCACCCATTTTTGGATAGCGCCCTGCATCTTAACCTTTTGCACCCAGTCCACGTCGTTGGCAGTGGCCTTGAAATAGGGAGACTTTTCAATGATGTCCTGCAATTCTTCAGCAGGCATACTCTTGACTTTTTCGACATCGTAATCGTTGGCTTGTAGCCAGTCAATGAATTTATGATGAAACACGTTGTATTCCTCCCAATGGTCGCCTACTTCGTCGGTAAAACTAACGGTGACTTCCTGATCATTAGGATTGACTTTCCGGCGGCGTTTGTAAGCAATTAAATACGCCGGTTCAATGCCAGAGGTGGTTTGCGACATGAGACTCGTGGTTCCTGTCGGGGCAATAGTCAGTAAGGCAATATTGCGGCGGCCGTATTTCACCATGTCAGCGTAAAGTTGCGGATCTGCATCCTTCAGGCGATTGATGAAAGGATTTTTGGTTTCACGCAATGGGTCATAGATTTTAAATGGCCCGCGGTCTTTGGCCAAGATGACTGATGAGCGGTAGGCATTGATAGCCAAGGTGCGGTGAATATTCACTGAAAAATCAATGGCCTTATTGCTACCATATTGTAGCCCAAGGGCGGCGAGCATATCGCCTTCGGCGGTAATGCCGACGCCGGTACGACGGCCTTCCACGCAGGTCTTTCTGATTTTTTGCCAAAGCCGGTATTCAGTACCTTTTATTTCGTCGGACTCTGGGTCGTTTTCAATCTTCGTTAGAATCTTGTCAATTTTCTCCAATTCCATATCGATGATATCGTCCATCATTCGTTGTGCCAACTGAACGTGCTCTTCAAATTTCTTATAATTGAAGGTGGCAGCCGGCTTAAAAGGATTGTCAATATAACTAAACAGGTTAATAGCCAGCAGCCGGCAACTATCATAGGGGCAAAGCGGAATCTCGCCGCATGGATTCGTGGAAACAGTTTTGTAGCCAAGGTCTGCATAGCAATCGGGCACAGATTCGCGAATGATGGTATCCCAAAACAGGATACCTGGTTCGGCAGATTTCCAGGCATTATAGATGATTTTATTCCAAAGCTCTTTAGCGTCGATGGTTTTTCTATAGGACGGTTTTGATGCGTCGATGGGGAACT
>SCUG01000260.1 GCA_004297645.1 Saprospiraceae bacterium
AAGAATTGCCATTTTGGCGAAAAATAAGCATCAAAATGGACAACATCCTTCATTGGGGAATAATAGCACCCGGAAGAATCGCCCACAAGTTTGCGCAGGATTTGCAATTGGCCGAAGGCAACCGCCTGCATGCTGTGGCTTCCCGTTCACTGCAACGTGCACAAGATTTTGCCGCACAGTATGGCGCCCGCCATGCTTTAGGCAGCTACGAAGAGATGACCGGGTGCCCCGGTCTCGACGTAGTGTACGTCGCCTCGCCGCACACCAGCCATTTGGAGCATACACTCCTGTGCCTGAAAAACAAAATACCCGTGCTTTGCGAAAAACCGCTGGCGATGAATGCCCGGCAGGTGCGGCAGATGATTGCCGCGGCACGGGCGAATGAAACCTTCTTGATGGAGGCGCTTTGGACGCGGTTCATCCCGGCGTTTGAAAAAGCGCTGGAGATGGTGCAGGAGGGGGTGATTGGCCGGCTCAAAAGCATGCGCGCTGACTTTGGATTCAAAGCCAACTTTCCGCCGGAGCACCGATTGTTCAACCGGGCACTTGGCGGGGGCGCCCTGCTCGACGTGGGCATCTACCCTGTTTTTGCGGCCCTGGCGTTTTTGGGGAAGCCTGCCACCGTCAAAGCACTCGCCATTTTTGGGAAAACGGGAGTGGACGAAAGCTGCGGCATGTTGTTTCACTTTCCCGGAAACGGGCTGGCTATTTTGGATGCCTCCATCGTCGTTCAGACGGAAACGGTGGCCGTGCTTTACGGTGAAAAAGGTACGCTCCAATTGAACGGCCGGTTCCATGAGCCGCAGGATTTGACGCTCACGCTTTACGATGGAAACAGCCGTCACCTCAGGATGCCATTCACCGGCAACGGCTATTACCACGAAATTATGGCCGTTGCCGAATGCCTGAAGCGGGGTAAAAAAGAAAGCGAAAAAATGCCGCTCGATTTTAGCCTTCAACTCATGGAGCTGTTGGATGACATACGCCGCATGGCCGGTATCACGTACCCCGGAATGGATGAAATTGCCGAACTTTGATACATCGTTTTCGCTGCAACAAAATTTGAATGAACATGAAATGCTTCCTGATTTCTTTATTGTTTTTGGCCGGGCAATCCCTGAACCTGCATGCGCAGTTCTTCGATTCTTCCAATTTGCCGATAGTCGTCATCACTACCAACGATGGCATACCTATACCCGACGAGCCTAAAATTGACGCCCATCTCGGCATCATCTGGAACGGCGGCGGGGCCATCAGCCACCTGGGCGACCCCTTCAATGAATACGACGGCCAGATTGCCATCGAAATACGTGGCAGCTCCAGCCAGATGTTTCTCAAAAAAAATTACGCCATTGAAACCCGCCACGAGGATGGCTCCAACAACAACGTGTCCATCTTCGGATTTCCGGCAGATAACGATTGGGTGCTTCACGGCCCATACAGCGATAAAAGTCTGATGCGCAATGCGCTGGCCTACACCCTGGCGGGCTGGCTGATGGATTACGCCCCGCGGGTTCGTTTTTGCGAAGTGGTGCTCAATGGCAAGTACAACGGCGTTTACCTTTTTACTGAAAAAATAAAACGCGACGCCGGCCGCGTAAATATCAGCGAATTGCACCCGGACGAAACCACTGGCGACGATGTGACCGGCGGCTATATTCTCAAGTTCGACAAATGGGATGGCGCTTTCAACGATGGGTTTCCATCGGCCTATTCCAGCAACCTGTCGGGATTCGGGCAAACGGTGTTTCAATACCATTACCCCAAGCCGGATGAGATAGTGCCGGAGCAGAAGGAGTACATTCAAAAATACATCGCCGGGCTGGAGGATGCACTTATGTCGCCTGATTTTGCCAGCCCTGCCACCGGCTACCGGCACTATTTTGACATGGCCTCTTTTTTCAACTACTTCTTCGTGCAGGAGCTGGGTAAAAACGTGGACGGCTACCGCCTCAGTACGTTTTTTTACAAAGACAAGGACAGCATAGATGCAAGGCTGAAAATGGGGCCGGTGTGGGATTTTAACCTGGCCTTCGGCAATGCTGATTATTGCGATGCCTGGTACACCAATGGCTGGGCCTGGCGGTTCAACGAGGTCTGTCCCAATGACTACTTTAACGTGCATTTCTGGTGGGAGCGCCTGTGGCAGGACTCCACGTACCGGCAAGAGATGAAAGCCCGTTGGTTCGATTTGCGGAACGATACTTTGAGCGATGACCGGATATTCGGCCTCATCGACAGCTTGGAAACGCTGCTCCAGGAACCCGCCCTTCGCAACTTTCAGCGCTACCCGGTCTTGGGGCAATACGTGTGGCCCAATGCTTTCACCGGCCAAAATTTCGGCGAGGAGGTGGACTACCTTCGCAACTGGCTCACGGCCCGCTTGCTTTGGCTGGACGAAACCATGAAAACGGTGGACCTCCCGGAATACCGCATCGAGGATTATTTCCCCCCTGTCGTGTATCCGAATCCCTTCCGGGGGGAGGTGAAATTCGAGTACTACGTCAGGAGTGATACCCCCGTCTCGGTGGAGGTTTACGACATGAACGGCCAATTGGCCGGGCGGATGACGGATGCCTCCCACTTCAATGGCATCAACAGCCTGACGTGGGGCATGGGAGTTCCCGCCGGCCTTTATTTTTATCGGATTCTGGCCAATGGCAATGAAGTGAAAAAGGGGAAGGTGGTGAAGAATTGAGCACCTGACAAGAAGGTTTACATGGTTTAGTTA
>SCUG01000261.1 GCA_004297645.1 Saprospiraceae bacterium
TATAGTCATTCTCATCGTGCCAGCGGTTATTTTCGTAGCGCTGCCAAAGGGCAACTGGCTCCACGAATCCGTCACGCTGCCCCTTTGGAGTCTGCGTGTGCGATTTTTGCCCAAAGGCAATTACATAGAATCCAAGCACCGCTATGGCCCCCATTTCAGGCAATACCTTTTGTATTTCAGGCCTGCCAAGCCTGACGCCGGGCGCCGGCAGGTGGTGGTGTATTTTCACGGGGGAGGTTGGCAATTTGGCCGCCCGGAGATGTTCCGGCCCGATGCACAGGCACTCGTCAATGCCGGCTACCACGTGTTCATGCCCTCACACCGGCGCATTCCTTTTTTCAATTTCCGGCACATGAGGCTCGATATTCAGGCGGCCATGCACTTAGTTGCCATGCTGATGGAAGAGCACGGCTTAGCCGGCAAAAAAGTTATCCTCGGCGGCACCTCTTCGGGCGGCCACCTGGCAGCTCTTCTTTCGCTCGACCCCACTATTTTAAATAAAGAGGGCATGCCCGGTGAAGGCCTGTCGGGATTGTTTCTCATGGGGGCGGCCATCAACCTCGGTGGCATGTGGGCTTCTCCTCCATTGTGGATGCTCGCTGGCAGCCGGCAAGGGGCGCTTTTCCGCGAAGCCAATCCCATGAACCATCTTTCCGAATCCTTCCGCCTTCCCACCTTCGTTATTCACGGCACTAAAGACGGCCTCGTCGAATACGCGAGCGTAAAAGAATTCGTGATAAAACTCGATTCAATGAAACAGACCCATGTCGAGTTTGTGACGCTCCCCGGAGGTATTCACACCGATGCGGCGAGTTGGGCATTTCCTGGCCATCCGGCCAACAAGGCTTTTTTCGAATGGCTGCAAAAATTGGAACGTGGAGACATAGACAAATGAGCGGCTGTTTGCCAATTCTTAGAATTTTTCCTCACACTCGCCGCCCTCATTTTTTCAAAATAAAACAATGGCCGGGTGTTGTGCATCCGGCCATTTTACAAAAGAATCCACGTTTTTTTAAAACATTAAATAACCTGGAATTGCGTAAGAAAAATCATGGGATAATAACTTGCTTCACATTATTTATCAGTCAATCAGGACGGCACGCCGCACGGCGGTATTTCCGGAAGTTTCGAGGCGGTAGTAAAACAAGCCTGTGGCTCCCAGTTCATTGCGGTTGATTTCTATTTCGTTGTAGCCCTTGGCATATTCCCCTTTTACCTGTTTCACAATATTTCCTGAGGCATCAATGAGAGTCAGCGTAGCAACCGCCACCTGCGGCAGGTTGAACGCGATGGTCGTCGTTTGCCGGAACGGATTGGGCCTGTTTTGGTACAGTTCGAATTCTGCCACCACGGGTGCCTCTCCGAACGACAGCGCTACGTCCATGATATCATGGCTGCCTGCGCTGCTGGCAGGGTAGGCTTCTGCTGCGGTATAGCGGCTGTTTATGCGGAGCAAATTCCGCAAACTGCCACTTTGCCGGGCGGTGAAAGACAGGCTGAAAACCGGGCTGCCTTGCGGCAACGACGTCACCTCGTCGCTGTTCCAGCTACAAGTGAGAATACCTACATCAGACATGGCCACACCGAAGTTCGCAGGGTTGGCAAGGCCTGGCTGTATATCGTCAAGGGTCAAAACACGGGGGTCGAATTCCAGCGTAAACTGGAACCCGCTCACTGCGAATTCGGTGGCTTCAAAATTTATACTTACCGTTTGTCCGGCAGAGAAGGTCTCGTCTTTTACATCAAAAATGAGCAAACCATTCGTCGTCCGGTCGCCGGTACCGGCGAAAGAATCGCCGGTGGCGCTGTTGTTCACGTCACCCACTTTTATGGCGGTGAAATTAGCATTCAGCACATCGCCCGGCACGTTGTTGATGTTGATTATCTCTGGGAAATCCTCTGCCCATGGGTTGGCCGGGTTGGGGAATACATAGTTCTTGTTCACGAAACGCCAGGCGTGGTTGTTTGTGAAATCGTCGTTGATGAACAAGATGAGTTTCCTGATTTCCACGAGGTCGTAAGTGGTGACGCTGTTCGATTTATTGGCGTCCGCGGCAATGATTTTATAAGGTGAATCCAAGGCCTCCACCCCCAGAATGTGCTTGCTGATGAGCACGAGGTCGAAGGTGCTCACGCCATTTAGTGGGCCGTCGTTTTTTGCCGGCGTGAGTGTCACATCGGTGCCTGGTACGATGCCAGTGAACTGGAAGCCACCGGGGCCGGAGAACACCATGCCGTTGTTTTGGCCGCTCAGCGAGACTTCGACATTGTTCACACCACCGTCGTTTTCATCGGTGATGGTGCCGCCGACGTGCACCACGAGTGTGTCGTCGCTGCATTGGCCCAAATTGCTTTGTACGTCAATGAAAGTCTCGCAAAAATCTTGGTTCCCGGCCAGGTCGGTCACCCACATTTCGATGTTATTCACGCCCGTATCCTGGCAAAAATAGGTGCGGGTGGTGTCGAGGACGTTGCTGGAAAATGAAAACAGCAGATCTCCCGAACAATTATCGAAGCTGGCTTTGTCAAAATCCTTAGCATGGACGGTAATCATTGGCGGATTGGCCACCATCAGCTCTATGGCGAGGCCGTTCACACAAAATGCCACGGGCTTCTTGCCATCGGCAACGGTGATGGTGGTGGCACAGGTTGAGGAGTTGTTGCAGTTGTCGGTGGCCGAGTAGGTAACGCTATACGTACCGGGAGAAACATTGAGGAATGGCCCTAAGCCGGCGCCGAGGTCACCTGATGCAGCTACGTTTATCAGCGGGCTGCAATCGGTAATATCGGGCGTGGGAAGCAGCACCGTCGCCACGCAAGTGGTGTCGGTGATGAGCACAGTATCCGCGATGGCACAGCCATTGGTGAAAACTGGGTCCGTTTCATCCACCACTTTTATCACCTGCTCAAAATAGATGAATCCATCCCAGGGGTCGCTGTCCGGGTCGGTGTCGGGGTAGGTGGCTTGGGCAGCCTGAGCTGCACCGGGCCGGTTAGCGGCGGGGCCGCTGCGCCAACTATCGCGGAAGGTGCGGTCGTCGCAATCGCCATCGCCGTCGAGGTCGCATTGCGGGAAGGGCAGCCCCAATTGGTTTTCTGGTTGCTCTACCACCTCGTCATTTACCTGCTCGCCTACCACGCACCAGTTGATGACCGCCCATTTGCGCACGATTTTGTAGCAGGCATCGGGCACCGTGGTGTAAATGAGGTCTTCGTATGAAATGGCGATCATCTCGCAGTTGTCGTAAAAAACCTGTGGCTCGCCGAGGTCGGGCAGCCAATCACCGCACGAAAACTGAAGGTGCGGCGGAAAGTTGACCACCCAATCAGACACGTGGTTGATGTGGATGGTTTGGGTGCAGGTGGCGGGAGAATTGGCTCCGGCATCAGTGGCCGTCCACGTCCTGACTATGGTGCCTTCGAGACATGGGCTGAGGTTGATGCTGATTTCACGCAGCACGTCGTAGGTGCAATTGTCCATAAAAACGGGCGCTCCAAAGTTGGCATTTAGTAATTGGCTCTGGGCGTCCTGATTGCCCGAAAGGGCATCGAGCTGTTGGCGGAGATGGTCATCGTACCAGTCGCAGGTGATGACTTGTGCAGGCGGGCAGCTCAGCGTGGCTGGGCTGGTTTTATCCCGGATTTCTATTTGCACCATGCAGTCGTTAAAATTGCCGAAGCAGTCGTATGCCCGGAAAACAACGGTGGCAGGGCTGGTGGTCACATCCTCGCAACAGAAAGTCACCGAGGGGCTGAAAACGGTATTGTCCACGCCATCGTTGCAATTGTCCGCCATCAAGCGCACTTCGAAATGGTCGAGACAGCAGTTGTCGTGGGTGCCGCCGTCGAAGGTAGCGGCAAAAACTTTAGCTGTGCCATCCGTGGTGAGCGACACATCGGTGATAGCATCGCAAACGGCTGTCGGTGTAAGGCCGTCAATAACGTTCACTGGCACGGCGATTTGGGTCTCATTGCCGCAGGCATCCACAGCTTTATAGGTCACTATTTGAGTGCCTAACGGCAAACCTGGCAGCGGCACGAACCCTCCCTGATTGCCATTGGCGCCATTGATGTATTCGGCTTCGCCAACGGGTGTGATGATTTGAATGGTCACGCTGTTGCAATCGTCCGAAAACACTGGCGGTGGTAAAAAGCCCGTGGAGCGGCAAACCTGCGGGTGCTGCGCAGGAATATTGGCGCTAATTGCAAATGGGGGACGGGTGATAGCCGGGGGTGTTTTATCCAAAATTTTTATCCATTGAATGTTGTCTTCGCCGTTGGTACCGGCGGTCAAAATTTGGTTGGTGCACCAGTCGAGAGCCGTCCAGGTTCGGGTAATTTTGAAACTGTTTCCGCAGTCTGCCACCACCTGGTCGCTGTGCGAAATCATGTATTTGCAGGGTGCGGCGGATTCGGTCATCGAGCCTGAGCCTGTATTTTGTAAAATACCTGCTTGCAGGTTGGCGGCCACGTCCACGTCGGAGTCGGCAGGGTCGGTGTCGGTGATTGCCGCATTCAACGGCGCCACGCCGGTGATGCCGGGATAGGCATTGTATTGCTGGCAGGTCCAGTTGATGTCGGCGGGGAAATTGACGCCGGAACGCACCAATTCATACACCACCACGCAATTGGGGGAAGTGTTGCCCATGTTGTCTTTGGCGTTGTAGGTGCGGCTGATGCGATAAACTCCGTCGTCGCAAATGTCATTGTCCAGAATCTGCTCCCCGGCGAGGGAGAGGGTGGCGTTTGCGTCGCAATTGTCGGCAAAATTCGGTGCAGGCAGGTTCGCAAAACTCGTGGTGCAGGAGACCTCCACCGGGGTAACGCAGTTGATAACCGGGGCTAATTTGTCTTCGAGCGTTATTTGCCCCCAACAGTTGTTTTGGTGCACCACATCCGAAACTTTCACGGTGAGTGTTTGTCCGGCATAGCTGCCATCAATTTCATAAATGTTAGGTGTCGAAAGGTTGCCGTCAGGGATGGGGAGACCGAAAAGGGTGGTTACCATCATGTCGTAATAAGCGCCGAGCGGGTACAAATCGTCGCCGGTACATTGCTCGAATTCTCCTTCCAGAATCATGTTTGGGGTAAGGCCTGCCACGCAGGTTTGGTCGAGAGATACCTGGACGTGGGTGTTGCAGGTGATACCATTTCCCAATACATCCCAGCAGTTGCCGAGTGGGGTGGGGTCGCAATGACCTCCAGTGTCACCAGGTCTGCCGGGGTTGCTGCTTTCAGGCAGGTACCCTGAGTCGGAGGTGTCGCCGATGGTAATGGCCGTGCCGCCAGGGCCTGTGCCGGAGGCAAATGCTTCTACCGTATTTTTCGGCGAGGCCGGCGCACCGGGAGCAGAAGGCTTGATTTCCACAGTGTATTGTACCACGAGTACCTGACCAGGCTTCAAAAGGCCGCCACCGGTCAGCAGGTCACCGATACCGTTGTAAGTGGCGTTAAGTCCAGGGTCTGTGGTGGTGGTGGTTGCCGTGCCATAAGCTCCGGTGGTTACGATTTGCGGGGCAGTCACCACATTCAAAAAGGCAGTGCCGAACTGGCTGGCGAGGCTGAGGTTATCCATCAGGCTCAGGTTCGTGAGGTCCACATTGCCGGTATTTTTCAGTATGACTTCGAAAATAACGTCGAAATGTCCGGCGATACCGCTATGAGCGACGTCAACGCCAGCGATGTATTTGGCCGCTTGCACGCCAGGAAGGGTGAGCAGGGTGGGGTCATCGTGGCCGCCGGTGTCACCGGGCTGTCCGGCGTTGGAAGTGGAGGGCTGGCTGCCGGTGTCGGTCAGGTCAGTCACGATGATGTTGCCGGGCAATGGCTGGCCGGAGGGGTCAAGTCCCCTGGCGCTCACGGTGGCCTGGTTTGTTAATGGCGCCGGGGTGCCGGGTGCATTGGGGTTCAGTTCTATTTTAAAAAACAGGGTCAGAACCTGGCCTGGTTCCAACAGGCCCGACTGTCCATTGAAAACCTGAGTGTGCGTACCGCTTCCTGTAAATGCGGGATTGAAGATGGGGTTGGCCGTTGCGGTGGATACTGCAAATGAAGGGAAGTTTTTCAACGCCACAAAAGCGGGACCCAATTGGGCGGCCAAGTCCTCCGTCAGCGTGAGGTTGTCCAAGTTAACATTTCCCGTGTTTTGGATTGAAATGACGATTTCGACCTCCTCATTTCCTGGAGCCAGGGTGCAATTGGCCACCAGGTTTTGCGCCAGCTTCGACGCATTTACCGAAGGTATAAAAAGCAAAGTGGCATCCACCGGCCCACCCGTGTCGCCGGGAATGCCTGTGAGTGCATCGCTGGTGGCGCTCACCAATTGCATGGCAGGGTCAGTGCCGGTGAACCAGACTGAGTTGGCATCGCTTCCATAAGTTTGCAGGTTGGAGGGAGCCAGTTCTACGGCGAGGTCCACAACCAACTGCTGGCCGGGGTCAAGCGTACCCGACGTACCGTTAAACAGCGTCGTGTTGGTCAGCCCGTCGAAGCTACCGTTGAAGGAAGGGGAGACCGTGGCGTTGCTGCCGGGGCCGAATGTTGCGCCCGCAAAGCCGGCGAAAGCGGTTTCCGGAATTTGCTCGCCGAAATTCTCCAAAACTTGCAGGTTGGATATGCTGGCGTTGCCCACATTGGTAATCGTGAGGCGCCAGGTGGCATCCACATTTCCTGCCACACCGCTCGCCGCAGGAGCGGCGTTCACTAAAGTTTTACTCATTCCTGTTTGGTCCACCAGGCCGGCCGCTGCGCCGGGGTTGGGATTATCGGGGTCAGTCGCGGCAAAAGGGTCATCGAAAAGGCAGCGGTTAGTGTTGCAAATATTGAGGGTAAAAGGCTCGGTGCTGAGTAATGCGGCACTGGCACCCTCCCGATAGTATTCAACGCAAATGGTGGTGATGGGGGTGCCATCAGTGCTTGCTTCCCACCACAGTCCGCGACCCACCTTGTTGTTGGCGGCAAAGTGAACCTCCGGCGTTCCATTGCCAGTGACGGAGGCGGGGCCTGCCGCTCCATGCAGCATTCCGGTGAGAGCTACGGGCGTCATGCCATCGAAAGCCGTCACCCACACATGTTCCCCGTCGTTGAAAAAACTGTGCTCCAGAGAGTTAACTGAGAAAGGTACCGCAGAGCTAAAGGTAAAGCAGTACTTGTTTCCCGATTCGGTGGCTGCGGTCCGGCCATTGTTGAAGCTGGACATGCCCCACCGCCCCGGTACATCATTATTAATGTCACTGGTCAGAATGGAATGTGGTGCACCAGAAGCGGTGATGTCCACGGTGATTGAATTGTCCATGGAGTCGCAAAACCCTGAGGGGAAGCCGTGAACGTTGGTCAGTGGGTTGGTGTCATCCAGTGAGTCACGTTCAGGTGCACTTAGTTTGTTCCAACGAGTCACCGGTTCCGGATCGTTGCAGGTCATCAGGGCAAGTGTTCCATCTAAAACATGATGTGACTTTGTAATCAGGGTGAAACCGGAGGCGGTCATAAGCAAAAATGAAAAGACATAGGTAAGCCGCCAATTTCGTTCTTGGGAAAAGAATGCGTATTTCATGATAAATGGAGTAAAGGTTATGATGTTGTTGAATTTCCAAAGTATTGCTTGGCTACCCCCTAAAACAATTGGGTTCGGGCATGCCAATGGCCCGGCTTTGCCAAAGCCTATGTTGCGCTGAGCGCATTGGTTTCGCTTGTTTCAAAGGAGTATTGCCTCCGGCAGATGGCCGGTCAAATCGGATTTGGGAAGAAACTGGAAAAGGAAAATTTACAGGATAGAAATAGTCAGTCGAAAGGAGGCGTTCCCTGTCCAGAATCGGTTCGCATTATTAGAAAATAATCTAATATTATGCCAAAGTGGTAGGTGCCGCCTGAAAGAAAGGGTGAGGTGGTTTAATGAAGTATCTGGTAAATCATGTCCTTCAACAACTCGCCTTCTTCTTTCCCTACTGTGTTGAATTCTACGCCCTTCGCTTTTAAGTCGTATTCTTTCAGCATGCCAATGATGGACTCTGTTTTATGGAGAGGGTAGTTGCGCATGGCCTGCCGGTACTCGCGCAAAGCCCAGGCTGAGCGCATATCGAGGGCACTTTGCACTTCGCTGTCGCTGGCGTTTATTAGAAAATGGAGCTGGTACACCTTGGTAAAAAAAATGCCGAGCGAGCCTATCACCATGATGATTGGGTTGCGCTTTGGGTTGGCGAGGAAATTCTGAATGATGCGGCCGGTTTTGGCTGAATCTCTCGTGCTCAGAGCTTTTTGCAGTTCGAAGATATTGTACTCGCGGCTGATGCCGGTGAACTGCTCAACATGGGTCGTCGTAATCTCAGTCCCCTTTTCCACGTGCAGGGTCAATTTAGACAGCTCGTGCATCACCACCGATAAATCGGTGCCCAGGTATTCGGCCATCAGATCCGCCGCATCATTGGCGATGCGGTGACCTTGTAATTTCAGTTGCTCTTTGATCCATTCGGGGACTTGGTTATCGTATAGCTTGTTGCTTTCGAAAACGACGCCCTGTTTGGCCAGCAGCTTGCCAAACTTGGTATTCATATTGAACTTCTTGTGCTTGTGGCACAGCACCAGAATCGTGGAATTCAGCGGTTTTTCCAAGTATTGTTCCAGCTCTTTCAAGTCCTCCATTTGCTGGGCTTCTTTCACGATGACGACCTGATATTTCGACATCATGGGGTACCGCCGGGCGTTGTCAATGACGGTGAGGTGGCCGGTATCTTTGCCGTATAATACGATTTGATTGAATGAGCGCTCGGATTCGGAAAGTGCGTTTTCCTCGATATAGTCAGATATGGTGTCAATGAAAAATGGTTCGCTCCCGTGCAAAAAATAGATGGGAGCAAACTCTTTTTTTTTCAGTTGAGCGAGGATTTGTTGGAGGGTCACTGCCACTTAGTCGTTTTCCAGGGAGGCCAATACGGTCCACCCGGTGCCTGAAAATTATCAGTAGTTCGTTTGAAAGAAAGTCTTGTAGCCGTCGAGTGATTTTGCCCGTAGAATGGCCTCGTAATTCGATTTCGACAGGGGAAAATAGTCGAGCGTCATGCCCATTTGTAGAAAATCGGGACGATTTTTCTTCAGGTTATTGTAAAATTCCATGGCTTGCGCTTTGTCCTTGAAAGCGGCCAAATGGATGAGCGGGACGTTGGCCAAATCGCCATCAACCGCAATTTGGGTAACCTTCAGGTGGGCCTGCGGGTAATATTTCCAAATATACTTGGTAATGGCAGCCCTCACTTCCGGCAGGTCATTTGGCCGGTTGGCGAGAACGAAGATTAAGTAGTGCTCCTCCTCGAAATTGGTGGTGAATCCTTCTTTGGGAGACGAGCCATCCTGCCCGAAAAGCGAGCTGTTAAAAAAGACGAACAAAAAGGCCAGCGGGATTAATTTACGCATAAAATGTGTTTTTGAGACTTGGAGACCCCTCCCATAAATGAGGCAGGCTCAGAGTTTCTAACCAAAAAAATTTATCAAAAAACTATCCAAGTTGTCAGAGGAATTTGATTGGCCAAAAGTAACCAAAAATTGTGTCAGAGCTGATGCGCATTTTCATTTACCAGCGCCAAATATGAGTTTTTTAACAAAAGAACTAACTTGGGCCGCCGTTCTCCTGGCCGCACATGGCTGGAATTGAACCGGTATTCAAACCATTGATGGCTGTGGCCTTAAGTAATGAACTACCCGACGAGAATTTATTGGCGCTGTTGACTCAAGACAGTGAACGTGCGATGGAATTAATTTTCAGGCAGTATTACATTTTTGTTTGCCGTTCCATTACCCGCATTCTACCGCATGGACACGTCGCTGAAGACCTCGCTCAGGACGTATTTCATGACCTCTGGAAAAAGCGGGATTCTCTCATTATTAAATCTTCGCTCACTGCCTATCTTCGCCGGGCGGCGGTCAACAAAACCCTGAATTTCATCCGTGACCGGAAAATAAAATGGGACGATGAACCGGCACTGGAGACTACGACGAATGCGGTGCCAAATGCCAGGCAGTACCTTGAGGCGCAAGAGCTGAGAGAATTAATTGACCGTACCATTGATGGCCTGCCCGAACGGTGCCGGTTGGTCTTTACATTAAGCCGCTTTGAAGAAATGACTTATCAGGAAATAGCCAACGACCTGGGTATTTCCATAAAAACTGTTGAGAATCAAATGTCGAAGGCACTGCGTATATTAAAGGCGGTATTAGCTCCTGTGTTGCAAAGCAGTTGAAAGCCCGGGCGAATCAGCCATCATTCGGGACTTCGTCAGACAGCTTACATTTCGGGCGCCAAATGATTCAGAATTTAGTATTTGGATAGGGGAGGGAGATTGAATTGGTGTCTTTGACCACGAGTGCAAGGGATTCTTTTTACCGCCACAGATTACCTTGCCCCCCCAATGATTAACTAAGTATTTTTACAAATGACTTCTAAGGAAAAGAAAGGTTTGGAACAATGGGTTGATTTTCATTCCGGCAGCGCAGAGGAATCGAAAATGATGAAGGGTATTTGGGAGGCAACCGGGGTATACAAGTCCAGTTTTCAACCCGATGTAAACAAAGAATTCTCTCGGTATAAAGCAAAGACCGGCCACTCTGGAGCCGTCATAGCTTCCATGAAACCTTGGCTAATTTTGTTAAAAGTAGCCGCCGCAGCCGCCATACTCGTCTTTGCCGTTCTTCTTTATAAATATTCACTTGATGCCTCTGGTAAAATGGACAACATCACCGCCGGGAAGGGGGTGAGTAAGTCATTTTTGCTTTCCGATGGTTCTTCCGTTTCCATCAATGAAAATACCCGTCTCCATTTTCCGGCCAATTTTTCTGGCGCAGATAGAAGGGTCCAGTTAACTGGGGAAGCATTTTTCCAGGTGACCAAAGATGCCACACATCCTTTTGTGGTGGAGACTCCACAGGCCGAAATTCAGGTACTCGGTACCTCTTTTAATGTGCGGGAATATCCCAATGAAGGTGTGACCGAAGTTTTTGTCAAAACCGGGAAAGTCGCCGTCACTAAGAAAACGACTGGCGAGCGGCACTTTTTGCTCGCTGGCGATAAGCTAACAATCGAAACCGCCACCAATGCAGCGATAATTTCAAAGGACAACAGGGGCAACAGCCTGGCTTGGAAAAATGGCAGGCTCGTCTTCGATGAAAAGCCCATTGACGAGATACTTAAATCCGTCGAACGATTGTACCATGTGCATTTTGAATTTGAAAGCAAAACTCTCCACAACTGTCTTTTGAATATTACATTTGATGCCAGCCACATGAATGATGCCTTGAAATCATTCGAGGTGGCCTGCCCGGGCATTCGTATCCGGCCATCTGGCCGGGGCGGCTATACCGTGGTGGGAAAATGCTGCGAGTAGTGCCCTTCGCTGTCATTTGAAGGTAATATCTTCCATAAGATTTCATTAAAACATCCCTATTGAGCTACCTTTGGAACAGACCTAACCTGTTTCAATGAAAAAGCCTTGGCTGTACTTAATAGTGTTTCTCTTATATGCCTCCCTCAAGGCGCAGTCGCCGCTAGATTTAAAGGTGTCTTTTCATGCTGACAACATGCCTCTAAAAGAAGCCCTCTTTCTTTTTGCCCAACAATCGAACATCAACCTCACCTTTAGTTCCGGCCTCATACCCACTGGCAAGCGCATCACTGTTCATGCGGAACAAATACAGGTCAGAAAGATTCTCGACCAGATGCTGGTGGGCACTAAAGTCATCTATACCACCACTGGCACCCAGATTATTTTGCTGGCCCAACCCCTGCGCATGGAAGCACGTCACTTCACCCTGAGCGGCTTCATCTCCGACGGAGAAACTGGCGAAAAAGTGGCTGGAGCCTTGGTTTATAAAATTGTAGAGCAGACAGGTACCTACACAAATGAATACGGATATTACAGCCTCGATTTGGCCGAAGGCCAGACTCGCCTGCTGGTGTCCTACTTGGGCTATGCCCCTGATACTTTGACGGTAATCGTAGAAAACGACCAAGTACAGAACATTGAATTAAGCCCAGCATTTTTGGAAGAAGTGCTGGTCAATGCAGTTGCAGATTCCATTTTATTGGAATCAAGAGGCCCGGATATCATTCACCTTAACATGGAGCAAATTGGAAAATTGGCGAGCTTGGGGGGGGAGGCTGACGTGTTGC
>SCUG01000262.1 GCA_004297645.1 Saprospiraceae bacterium
CAAAAAAACAAGCGGTAGCACCAGCCAGATTTTTCCATGGATTTACTTTCGAGAAATGTTCTTAAAAACCCGACGCCACGCCAGGTGGCATTTCTTTCGGCTCTGATTATTTCCATAAGTGTGGCTGCGGTGATTCAGATTCTTCTATTATTTCATGTGGCTGAATGCCAGTGGTGGTTCAGCCTGCTTGCTGGAGTTTTGACGTTTGTGATAGCCTACCGAACCACTCTGTTTTACCTCAAACGTTACATTTACCGAAAAATCAAGGTCATTTACAAGAGCATCCACCGCTATAAAATGCCGGTGGGTGAAAAGCAGGAGTTTGTGGATATGAAAACCGACATCCTCGACCAGGTGGAAAAAGAAGTGGAGCAATGGGCTATAACACAGACTGCCGAAATCGAACAACTCAAAGCCTGGCAACTTTACCGCCGCAAGTTTCTGGGCGATATTTCACACGAACTAAAGACACCCATTTTTAACATCCAGGGTTATTTGGAAACCCTGTTAGATGGTGCCCGCAAAGACCCCCATGTCAGAAAGAAATTTTTGAAGCGCGCTGCCCAAAATGTGGAGCGGCTTAATACAATTGTGGAAGACCTTCAGGTCATCTCCCGATTGGAATCGGGTGACCTGCTGCTTGATTGTCAGACTTTCGACATTCGGGAATTGGCAGGTGAAGTGTTTGAGGATTTAGAGATGAAGGCAGAAAAACGAAACATCAATCTCGTCTTCAAACAAGGTGCCGACCAACATTACTTGGTAAACGCCGACCGCGATTACATCCGGCAGGTGCTGATGAATCTCGTGCTGAATTCAATCAAATATGGCAAAGATGGTGGAGTGACCAAGGTCGGATTTTACGACATGGACAGGAACATTCTCGTGGAAGTGGCCGACGATGGGATTGGAATACCGGAGGAGCACCTGAAATACGTTTTCGACAGATTTTACCGGGTGGACAAAAGCCGGAGCCGGGAACAAGGGGGGTCGGGGCTGGGCCTTGCCATCGTGAAACACATCGTGGAGGCCCACAATCAGACCATCAATTTGCGGAGTACTGAAGGTATCGGTTCTACTTTCGGTTTTACCCTGGGGAAAGCTACTTAATCTCTTATTGAGCGCAATTAACGGGACCTGATTTTACGTCCTGGAATTTGAGCAAAGAGATTTCAATGCGAGATTGGTTATTGGTTCCAAGCCATTTATGCACTTCACGGGTGATGCCTCCAAGATACAATTTATCACTTGGCCCGGTTTCAAAACCGGCGGCCACCACCACGGATTTCCCATTGGCCCGCAACAGGAATTTCGTGCCAGGCTCCGGCTTTTGATTCTTTCCCCACATCATTGTGAGCAGCCACATTTCATCTTCGGAAGAGAGCAACTCCGTTTGAATGGCGCCAATGCTTCCCTGCCCGATTTGACCGTTTTCTGCCGGTGTCCACTTACGTTGCCAGGGTTGGCCATAGAGTTCATCGAAGGTGATGGAAGGGTCATATTTGCGATACAACTCGAGTGAATTCATCAAATGACGCTCCATGCCTTCGTTTGATGTTTTGGCAAACAACCTTCCGCCGGGGAATTCATCCTTGTCCGTCACATAATGGCTTTCTTCCACAAATCTGCCTGCCATTGGTAAGGTGACTTCCCGGCTCCAATTTTTCATTTGTTTACTATCCCTGTATTCGTGAATGAAAACAGCAGGTTCGAAAGCACAGTTAATAACCGGAAGGGTATCGGCCGCTGGTGGGGCAAATTGTTGAACCCCATCAATTCCCATACTCATCATTATGTAAAAGAGAACCTCCATAATTATGGGTGTTGAAAGAGCAATAAGGCGTTACCTGGCGACGAGCATGAACTTATTCTTTCTCCCGTTTTCTATCATAATGTAACGGCCGTGCAAAAGCGATTCGTGGCTGATGGGGGTTTCTGGATCTTGAATTTTCTTCTTGTTCACGGAAACGGCCTGGCCTATGATTGCCCGCCTTGCCTCACCTTTGGAGGCGGTAATTGGTGCGAGTTCCGTCAACAGGTCCACGATGCTCACGCCGGCGGCAAGTGCGTCTTTCTGAATGGTAAAACTGGGGATTTCCTCCGCCACGGTGGCCAGCTCAACTGAACTCAATTGCAGCAGCGTTTCTTTGGATGCCCGGCTGTTGAACAAAAGCTCCGATACTTTTTGCACCGACTCGAAGGCCTCCTGTGAATGCACGCGCACGGTGAGTTCCTCAGCCAGTAATCGTTTCAGGGCTTGCGGATTACCGGCATGTTCCTGTTCAACCGCCTCGATTTCCTCGCGCTGTTTCAGCGTGAAATAGCGGGTAAAAAGTGGAATATCTGTATCGGCAGCGTTTATCCAGAACTGATAGAATTTGTAGGGTGAAGTCATTTCTGCATCCATCCAAATATTGCCCTGCTCCGATTTCCCGAACTTGGAGCCATCGGTTTTGGTGAGCAGGGGTGTGGTGATGGCGTGGGCTTTTTCACCAAGGTTTCGCCGGATGAATTCCGTGCCAGCGGTGATGTTACCCCATTGGTCGCTACCGCCCATTTGCACCGTGCAGCCGAACTGGTTGTACAGGCACTGGAAATCGTAAGCCTGTAAAAGCTGGTAGCTAAACTCGGTGAACGAAATGCCGGTGTCCAACCTTTTCTGCACACTCTCCTTGGAGAGCATGTAGTTCACCGTAAGCGTTTTGCCCACGTTGCGGAGAAACGACAAAACGTTCATGTCTTTGTAAAAGTGGTAGTTGTTGTGGAGCCTGGCGCCGTTGCCTCCGGCGCCGAAGTCGAGAAATTTTTGCACCTGTTTCTGTTGCCGTTCGATGTTGGCCTCCAGTTCCTCGATGGGTTTTAGGTCGCGTTCTTTGTCTTTGCCAGAAGGGTCTCCTATGCGGCCTGTTGCTCCGCCCATCAGTACGATAGGGCGGTGGCCCGATAGCTGGAACAGCCGCAATATCATTATTTGCACATAGTTGCCGAGGGTGAGCGATGGGGCGGTAGGGTCAAAGCCGATGTAACCCGTTCTGACGCCCGTATTCAAATGCTCATTTGCACCTTCCGTCATTTGGTGTAGCATGTTTCTCCACCTTAATTCTTCAATAAAATTCATTTTCATTTCGACTGGATTCAGAAAATCAATAGCGGCCTTACTTGCCTGACCCCGCCGGAATGGCCCGGCGGGGTC
>SCUG01000263.1 GCA_004297645.1 Saprospiraceae bacterium
TACTTCCGCATGTTTGCCGCCAACAAGGTGGAGGTGGACGAAACCACCAGTGCCCGCCTCGCACAAATGGCCGCAAAAGACCCGCATTCCAACGTGCGCCTGGCTGCCCTGAAAAAACTCGGCGAAACGGGCGATGCCCAATACATCCCCCTTGCCACCAACGCCATTGACAACGACCCCGCCATCCATGTGGTAGCTGCCGGCCTCAATGCCTTGCTGAATTTGGACAAAAAAGCCGCCCTTGATAAGGCAAAGGCCATGGAATCGCTCGACGATGGCGGAATCATCTCCACCCTCGCCGAAATCTACGCAGAAGAAGGTGACCCTGCGCGCCTTCCTTATTTCGATGAAAAATTGGACAAGATGGAGGGCTTCGCTGTCTTCGGGTTTATCGAGCAATACACGAAGCTGGCAAAAAATGGCACCGCTGCCGGCATCCGCCACACGGCGGACAAACTGCAACAGATTTCCATGAATGAGGGGAAAATGTTTTGGCTCCGGTTTGTGGCCACCAAGAGCATCAACGAGCTGCACGCTACCCTCGCTGAACGGGCTGCCGCCGCTTCCGACGATGCCGCAAAGGCAGAACTCACCGCCACCGATGCCGGACTCGTCAGCCTCATCAACACCATCAAGGCTTGGGAGAAAAACGAGCGCGTGCAGGCCATGTACGCCAGCTTCCCCGACCCTCCCGAACGGCCCTAAACGCCGGGTTGCGATTTGTTTTTCGTTCGAGGTTGAGAGGGATTGAGAGAGGTTTAGAAAGTTTAGCAGGATTAAACTAAACCTGCTAAACCTCCTAACTGGTACCAGAACTATTTACACTCATCGCCAGATACTCGCTGCATGAGGCAAGATGGCAGAACCGGTTCGCTGGTTTTCTCTCTCAGGCATCAAATATCGGGCGGCAAAAACCTGTCAAAAAATGGTAAGCATTATCATGGGCAGCGATTCCGACCTTCCTATCATGCGGGAGGCGGCGGATTTTCTGCAAGAAATAGACGTACCCTTCGAACTCACCATTATCTCGGGGCATCGCACGCCGGAGCGCCTCTTCGATTTTGCAAAAAACGCTCACCACCGCGGCGTGAAGATCATCATCGCCGGAGCTGGCGGGGCAGCGCATCTGCCGGGTATGGCCGCTGCCCTGACGCCACTGCCAGTCATCGGTGTGCCCATCAAGTCGCCTAATTCTATGGATGGTTGGGACTCGGTCTTCTCCATTTTGCAGATGCCCAGTGGCGTACCTGTGGCCACGGTGGCGCTGAATGCCGCCAAAAACGCCGGCATCCTTGCCGCACAAATCATAGCCACTGGCGATGCAGCACTACTGAAGAAAATCGAAGTGTTCAAAAAAAACCTGGCTGATGGCGTGGCCGCCAAATGCGAGAAGCTAGAAAAAATCGGTTACAAGAAGTACCTCGAACAGAAGGGGTGGTAATACTTTGCAGTTAAGTTATTTTTCATTCCTTCCTGATTTCCATTGCTCACCAAAAAAAGCACTAAGTAAATGCAGATTATCAAAATCCTGATTTTTGCCGGCTTCGCCGGAATATTGATATCCAACGCGGGCTGCAAAAGCGACCAATCGCAGTCGCCTGCCACCACCGGAACAGAAGAATTGCAGCCCGTGCCCGTGCCAAAGTTTGACCGCGACTCGGCCTTTTCTTTTGTCGGGAAACAGGTGGCATTCGGGCCGCGGGTGCCCAACACCGGTGCCCACCGGCAATGCAGGGATTGGTTAGCCAGCCAGTTTAAAAGTTACGGACTGACGGTGCTGGAGCAGGGCTTCAAAGCTACGGCCTATACTGGCGAAACGCTCAGCGGCACCAATATCATGGCGCAATACAAGCCCGAAGCGCCGCACCGCATTCTGCTGGCAGCGCATTGGGACAGCCGCCACATCGCCGACTCGCCCCTCAGCACCGCGCGGCGCGATGAACCCATACTCGGTGCCGACGACGGCGGCAGCGGAGTGGGCATCTTGCTCGAAATCGCCCGGCAGTTGCAGTCCCACCCGGCCAATGTAGGTGTGGACCTCCTCCTCTTCGACGCCGAAGACCACGGCGACGACAACGACCAAACTCCCAACCCCGAAAGCTGGTGTCTCGGCTCGCAATACTGGTCGAAGAATATGGTGCCCTCCGGCTACCACCCTAAATACGGCATCCTGCTCGACATGGCCGGGGCGAAAAATGCCACGTTTACCAAAGAGGGGGTCTCCATGAACTTCGCCCCCGCCGTGACGAACAAGGTCTGGAAGCTCGCACAAAACCTTGGCTACGGCACTTATTTTACCGAAACGAAATCCGGTGCCATCACCGACGACCACTATTTTG
>SCUG01000264.1 GCA_004297645.1 Saprospiraceae bacterium
CTATTTTTTATAGCGAAAAAAACACGGGCCGCCCTTTCAACCCCGCCTCCAAGTGGACGAGCAAGTACCTCGACCTGCCCAACTCGCCGCAGTTTCCCTTCGGCTTCGGGCTGAGCTACACCACTTTCAGCTACGGCGAAACGAAGGTGGACAAAAAAACTTTCCGCCGCGGCGAGCCGCTCCACGTCAGCGTCGCGGTGACGAACACGGGCAGCCGCGACGGCGAGGAGGTGGTGCAGCTCTACGTGCGCGACCTCGTGGGCAGCGTCACGCGGCCGGTGAAGGAGTTGAAGGGTTTTCAAAAAATCAGCCTGAAAGCTGGAGAGCAGCAGGAGGTGAAATTTACCCTTACGGAAAATGACTTCGCATTTTTCACCCGCCCGATGAAGTTCGGGGCGGAGCCGGGCGAGTTCGACGTGATGGTGGGCGGCAGCTCGGAAAATGTGAAGATGGTGAGGGTGAGGATGGAGGAATAGGGGGGTATGAGGTTTAGGTTAAACCTTCTAAACCTCCCTCAACCTCCTAAACCTACTTCAACGACATCTGCGGGGCGAGCGGGTGTTCAGGATTGACAATCAGCCGTTGGGTGCGGGCTTCGACGACCAAGTCCATGTCCTCCAAAGGGAGGGCGCCGAGGAGCGGTTCCGTTTCGCCGGGCAGCACCATGGCACATTGGGTGGAGCGGCGGTTGGCATAGCGAAGCTCGATAGGCCCCACCACGTCGCATTGGATGACCTCGCCGTTGGCCAGTTCGGCAGGGCGGGTTTCCAGGGTTGGCAAGTCCAATTGTGCGCGGATACTTTCGTTGATGGTGAGCATGTAGGCGCCGGTGTCAACGAGGAAGTTGACGGCCATGTGGCGTACATGGTCTTCTTGCAAGAAACCTCTGCGTTGGAGCGCCAGGTCATCGGCATTGATGAGTTCGACGGTAGCATAAACTAAGCCCATAGTAATGTCTTTTTGGGTTTCGCTGCCTGAATTTTCAGGAGCGGTTTGCAGGAAAGCAGCCACTGGCGGCTTCCTTCTAAACCCGAATTTTTTTTCAGGAACGGCAAGTAACATCGTCTCGTGATTTTATTGAAAACAAAAGTAACGATCATTCGGCAAAATAACGCCGGCGGGGTTCCGTACCCATTTAGGGGTTTTTGTAGCACCCCCCTGCCCCCCCTCTGAGAGGGGGGGAGCTAAAGCCTGCTTACTTCAAAAGTCAAAGCTTTTTATAAACAAATCAGCAGTCTTTAGCTCCCCCATTTCCAAAGGGGGCACGGGGGATTGATGTATTCAAAGAGCGCCCAAAAGATACCGCGTTCCAAACCCCGCCGGAGTCATTCCGATTTTAAAAAACAAGATTATGAAACAACGACACCTGACCAACAAAGTAATCTGGAGCCTGGCGCTCGCCCTGTTCTCCATTTCGTTGGGCTTCGCCCAACACCGGGTGGAGGGCATCGTCAGCGACGCCACCGGCGGCTCGCCGCTCATCGGCGTCAACATCCTGGAAAAAGGTACGTCAAACGGAACCGTCACCGAAATTGACGGAAGCTACTCCCTCGAAGTCAGTGGCCCGGAAGCCGTGCTGGTGTTCACCTACACCGGCTACGCCGCCAAGGAAATGCCGCTGAATGGCAAATCCCGCCTCGACGTGAAGTTGGCCGAAGAGAGTACCCTGCTCGAACAAATCGTCGTCGTGGGCTACGGCACGCAGAAAAAGAGCGACCTTACCGGCGCCGTCGGTTCAGTGAAAACCAAAGACATCGAGCGCATCCCCACGGCCAACATCGAGCAGGCGTTGCAAGGCAAGGTGGCGGGCGTTTATGTGGCCCCGAACTCCGGCACGCCGGGTGCGGGCGCCGTCATCCGCATCCGCGGTACGGGCACGCTGAACAACGCCAACCCGCTCTACGTCATTGACGGGATGATCACCTACGACGCCAGCTTCGTCAACCCGCAGGACGTGGAGAGCGTGGAGGTGCTCAAAGACGCTTCGGCGGCGGCAATTTATGGCAGCCGCGGCGCCAACGGCGTCATCATCATCACCACCAAAAGCGGCAAGAAACGGGAGAACGCCGTCATCTCGCTCTCCAGTTATTACGGCACGCAGCAGGTGACGAAAAAAATTGACCTGCTCAACGCCGCCCAGTTTGCGGAGCTGTACAACGAGTTCCGGGGCCAGCAGTTTTACCCCGACCCGGCGGCGCTCGGCGAGGGCACCGATTGGCAGGACGTGGTGTTCCGCGACGCCCCCATCGCCAACGTTCAGTTTTCGGCCAACGGCGGGGCGGAGGGTTTCAACTACAATTTCAGCGCTAACTATTTCAACCAGGACGGCATCGTCCAAAACTCCAATTACGAGCGGGTGACGCTGCGCCTCAACACGGAGATGAAGCTCAACCCGTGGATGACCTTCGGCAACAACATCGCCTACACCAACACCCAAAGGCAGACTGCGCCGGGCGGCGTGGTGAGCAGCGCTTACCAAATGCCGCCGGTGTTCGCCGTGCGCGATTCGACAGGCGATTTCAGCGACCCCACTTTCTTCGGCCTCGCCATCGGCAACCCCGCCGCCGACTTGTTTTACAAAAACAACAACCACTCGAAGGGCAACCGCCTGTTCGGCAACATTTACGCCGACGTGCATTTTTTGAAATACCTCACCTTCCGCTCCAACTTCGGCTTCGACCGCAGCGACGGGCAGGGCAAATTCTTCGAGCCGCAATTCGAGGTCAGCGCTTCGCAACTCAACAAGATGGACCGCCTCAGCGTCAGCGCCAACCTCAACCGCGACTGGATTTGGGAGCAAACCCTCACCTTCGGCCATGAGTGGGGCAAGCACCACGTAACGGCACTCGCGGGTTACACCGCCGAAGAGCGATACAGTGAATTTTTCGGCGCCAGCCGCGAAAACTTCCCCGGCACGGCGGACGAACTGCTCTTCCTCTCCGCCGGCAACGACACCACGCAACAGAACTACGGCGGCGCCGTGGACGAGGCCCTCATCTCCTATCTTTTCCGGGTAAATTACAGCCTGATGGGCAGGTACCTGCTCACACTGTCGTGGCGCACCGACCAAAGCTCCCGCTTTGCCAGGGCAAACCGCACGGGGAACTTCCCCTCCTTCAGCCTCGGCTGGAACCTGGCGCAGGAAGATTTTGTGCAAAACCTCGGCCTGTTCGACCGCCTCAAAGCGCGCTTCAGCTACGGCATCCTCGGCAACCAGGCCTCCTCGCAGCCCTACCCCAGCACCGACGCGGTGACGAGCGGGCTGTACGCCGTGTTCGGCCCCAATGAAGCACTCAACCAGGGTGCTACCCTCATCTCGCTGTCAAACGCCAGCCTGAAGTGGGAAACCTCCCGCCAAACGGACGCGGGCCTCGAACTCGGCTTTTTCAACAACCGCCTCGAAATCGAGGCCGACTGGTACAGCCGCCTCACCTACGACATCATCGCCGCCGTGCCCATCCCCGATTACGTCGGCTCGCAAGCCGACCCCGTGGTGAACACCGCCGAGGTGCGCAACCGCGGCTGGGACTTCACCCTCAACTGGCGCAGCAGCGGGAAATTTACCTACAACCTCGGCGCTACCCTCAGCCCCGTGACCAACAAAGTGGTGAAATTGGCCGAAGGCAAAAACGAAATCTTCGCCGCCTTCCTCCAGGGTGAACCTGCCTCGCACACCGTCGTGGGCTTGCCCATCGGCGCTTTCTACGGCTACCAGGTAGCTGGTATTTTTCAAAATGAGGAGGAGCTTGCCGCCCTTCCGAAATTGGGTGGTGAAAAAGTGGGCGACCTCCGATACGCCGACCTCGACGGCAACGGCCTCATTGACGGCGACGACCGCACCTTCCTCGGCAGCCCCATCCCTGACCTGACGTACAGCCTCACCGCCGGCGCCGAATGGCAGGGCCTGGACTTCGCCATTGATTTCCTGGGGCAAAAAGGCAGCAAAGTCTTCAACGCCAAAGAGACTTTCCGCTTCGGCGTTTATAATTGGGAGCAGCACGTTTTCAACCGCTGGACGCCGGACAACCCCAGCCAAACCGAACCCCGCATCACCAACGGCGGCCACAACTACCGCGTGAGCGACCGCTACCTGCAAAGCGGCGATTTCATCCGCCTGCGCAGCATCGTGCTGGGTTACACGCTGCCGCAACGCTGGCTGAGGAAAGCCAAAATCAACAAGCTGCGGCTGTACCTCTCCGGCTCGAACATTTGGACAAAACAAAGTTACAGCGGCTACTCGCCGGAGTTCCCCAACGGCGGCAACCCCTTCGAGGTAGGCTTCGACTTCGGCGGCTACCCCGTGGCGAAGTCGTGGCAGGGGGGGGTGGAGGTGGGGTTTTGAGGTTTAGAAAGTTTAGGAGGTTTAGGAAGGTTTAGGAGGTTTAGTTAACCCCTGGCTAAACCTTCCTAAACCTTCTAAACCTTCCTAAACCTCCTAAACTTTCTAAACTTTCTAAACATGAAAACATACAGCTTTGAAAAAATGGTAGCCTGGCAGCGGGCCAAGGAACTAAACTTGATGATTTACAAAGTGACAAAGGATTTTCCGAAGGAAGAGATATTCGGTTTGGTAGCACAGATGAAAAGGGTGGCGATTTCAATTACTTCTAATTTGGCCGAAGGCTCGGCGAGAAAGTCTGATAAGGACAAAGCAAGGTTTTATGAAATAGCATACGGAAGCACGATTGAGATTCTTTCACAAACCATCGTGTCTTTCGAGTTGAAATTTTTGACTAAAGAAAATTATGAACTCGTGAGAGGGTTGGTGGACGACGTGTGCTTTCTTATCAGTCAACTTAGAAAACCACTCGTTGATTCTGTTGCTGACGATGAAATTGAATACGGAATAACCAAATTACCGCCTCCTCCTAATCCCTACGACGAGAACCCCAACTAAACCTCCTAAACTTTCTAAACCTTCTAAACATGAAGAAGCATCATTTTAAAACAGCAGCAATCCTCGCCCTCATCCTGCTCGTGGGTTGCCAAAAAGAATTCCTCGACCGAAAGCCCAAGGGCAGCCTTACCTTCGACACCTTTTTTAAAACAGCAGACCACGCCGTGGAGGCCACCAACGCCGTTTACCAAAACTTCCGGTCGTGGGAGATGAGCGCCTTCCCCTGGATAGGCATCACCGACATCATCAGCGACGATGCCGACAAAGGCAGCACGGCCAACGACGCCCTGTATGTGCTCGAACTCGACGACTTCACCTTCGACGCCACCAACCAGGTGTTCGGCCAATCGTGGAGCGGCTGCTACCAGACCATCTTCCGGGCCAACCTCGCCATCCTGAACATCCCGAAAATTGACATGGACGAGGCGCTGAAAAACCGGCTCGTGGCCGAAAATAAATTCCTGCGCGCATACTGCTACTTCCGCCTCGTGCAGTGGTATGGCGCCGTGCCCCTCATCACCCATCCGCTCGCCGGCGACGAATACCTGACGCAGCAGCGCAGCCCCGTCAGCGAGGTGTACGCTCAGATGGAGCAAGACCTGCTCGGCGCCATCGAGGCGCTGCCGGAGAAATCCAAATACGCATCCGTTGATTTGGGCCGGGTGACGAAAGGGGCAGCCCGTGGCATTTTAGCGAAGCTGTACATGCTGAAAAAGGACTACGCCCAGGCAGAGAAATATTGCCTTGACATCATCAACTCCGGCGAGTACAGCCTGCTGCCCCGGTACGGCGACAACTTCCTGCCGGTGGGCGAAAACGCCGCGGAGAGCATTTTTGAAATCAACGCCGTGGCCGTGCAGGCAGCCGTGGCAGGCTCTGGCGCCACGCCGTTCAACATGATACAGGGCGTGCGCGGCGTGCCCAACCTCGGCTGGGGTTTCAACCGCCCGAGCGACGACCTCGTGGCCAGCTACGAAGCTGGCGACCCACGGCGGCAGGCCACCATCCTTTTCGTCGGCGAGGTATTGCCCGACGGCACCACCATCATTCAGGACAACCCCGAAATCCTCAACGAGCGCTACAACCAAAAAGCATGGGTGCCCGCCCACGCCGGCTTGCAGGACAACGGCCCTGGCAACATCCGCATCCTGCGCTATTCCGACATCCTGCTTTTGGCTGCCGAAGCGCTGAACGAAAACGGCAAAGCCACCGAGGCGCTGACCTACCTCAATATGGTACGCCAACGCGCCCGCGGCACGAACAACTTCATCCTGCCCGACGTGACGGTGACCGGCCAAAGCGAGTTGCGGGAAGCTATTTACCACGAGCGCCGCGTGGAGTTGGCGATGGAGCAGCAGCGCTGGTTTGACCTGCTGCGCTGGGGCCGCGCCGAACAGGTGATGAAAGCGGTGGGTAAAGATTTCGTGGCAGGCAAACACGAGCTGCTGCCGCTGCCTCAGTCGGAGATTGACTTGAGCGCCGGGGGGCTGGCGCAGAATCCGGGGTATTGAGGGGTGGGGTTTTAGCTCATTGAGTTATCACACGCTCTTCCCATTTCTTGTAGCATACTGGCCTTCTTCACAAGTTGCCGAAAGGGTGTGTCCGCATAATGCCCCAAACAACCAACACCGGTCAGAGTCATTTTACAGTATCGCCCCGGTTGGTGGCATGCAACCCACGCCTTAACTTTGTACCGAACAACTAAACAATTGATGACTACCACCCATCTCCACCCATTTTACAATTTCGAACCACGGCTTGTTGAAGAGATTGAAAAAAACGGCGTCGTCAAAAAGCTCGAAGCCGGCGAAGAGTTGATGCGTCCGGGCATGTATGTGCGCTCCATCCCCATCATCCTGTCGGGGAGCCTTAAAATCATGCGGCAGGAGGAAAAAGGCACCGAGACATTTCTGTATTTTCTGACTCCTGGCGACACCTGTGCCATGTCGCTCTCCTGCTGCGTGGCGAACCGGCCCAGCTCCGTCCGGGCCGTAGCCGAAGAAGATACTGAGTTGGTTTTGATACCCGTGGAAAAGCTGGACGAATGGCTGGCGCTTTTCCCTTCCTGGAAGAATTTCATTTTTCAGACCTATCAGGAACGCTTCGATGATTTGCTGGAAGCCGTGGACAGCCTTGCCTTCCGGAAAATGGACGAGCGCCTTTGGCGCCTGGTCAAAAAGAAGGCAAGCCTTCATGAAAAGCGCTACGTCTATTCCACCCATCAGGAACTGGCTGATGAACTGAGCACCTCCAGAGAAGTGGTGACACGGCTTTTGAAAAAATTAGAGGGGATGGGGAAAATAAAAACCTACCGAAACCGGATTGAGCTAATGTGATTTCAGAAACTTGTAAAATCCGAAATCACACCTTTGTGATATTTATCTCTAAGAGCGGGCGTGACTTTTGCCATTTTTGCATCGCATTTTTAAGAAAACTCTCGCATTGAGAGCAAACAACAGCAAATGAAAATAGTACAATGAAAATCGAACAAATCTACACGGCATGTCTGGCCCAGGGGGCGTATTACATCGAATGCAACGGCGAGGCCGCCATTATTGATCCGTTGCGCGAAGTACAACCCTATCTCGACCGCACCACCGCGGATGGTGCAAAAATCAAGTACGTCTTCGAAACCCATTTCCATGCGGACTTCGTGTCCGGCCATTTGGATTTGGCAAAAAAGACCGGAGCTGCCATCGTGTACGGTCCCAATGCGCAACCCCGCTTCGTTGCCCACATTGCCAGCGATGGGGAATCCTTTAATCTCGGTGATATAACTATTGTGGCGTTGCACACCCCTGGCCATACGATGGAAAGTACCTGTTACCTGTTGCGTGACAAAGCAGGCAACGACCGCGCTGTATTTACCGGCGACACCCTTTTCATCGGCGATGCCGGCCGCCCAGATCTGGCGCAAAAATCCGGCCTCACATTGGCTGACCTTGCCGGGCACCTCTATCACAGCCTCCGCAACAAACTGATGACACTGGCAGATGACGTCACGGTTTACCCGGCACACGGTGCAGGTTCTGCCTGCGGCAAAAATATGTCGAGCGAAACCGTTTCGACCATCGGTGCACAAAAGGCAAAGAATTATGCCCTGCGCGCCAACATGACGAAAGAAGAGTTTATCAAAGAAGTGACGAATGGGCTTTTGGCTCCGCCAAAATATTTCCCGCAAAACGTGCGGCTGAACAAAGAAGGCTACACCAGCTTCGACACGGTGATGCAACGAGCTGCCCACGGCCTGACTCCCAAAGCATTCGAAGAAGCCGTGAACACAGCGGATGCTGTGATTCTCGATGTGCGCAACCGCGAAGATTTTGTCAAAGGGTTCATCCCCAATTCCATCTTCATCGGCCTCGACGGCAGCTTTGCCCCGTGGGTAGGTGCGCTGATCGCAGATGTGAGCCAGCCGCTGGCCCTCGTAGTTGCACAAGGGCAGGAAGAGGAAGCCATCACCCGCCTTGCCCGTGTCGGTTTCGACAATGTGGCTGGCTACCTGAAAGGTGGCATCGAGGCTTGGGAAAAAGCGGGAAAGGAGGTGGACACCATTCACTCAATAAACCCTGGTGAGCTTGCCGAAACATTAAAAACCTACGGGCCGCACCACCTTTTGGATGTTCGCCGCCCCGGCGAATACGCGGCGGAACACGTCGTGGATGCCGTAAGTATTCCGCTCGATTTTTTAAACGATTTTATGGACGAACTTGACCAAAATGAGAAATATTTTCTACATTGCGCCGGTGGTTACCGCTCGCTGATAGCTGCTTCCATTTTAAAAGCCAAAGGATTTCGCGACCTGACCGATATCAGGGGAGGTTTCGAAGCGATGCTGGAATCCGAAAAATTTGAAACAACCGACTACGTTTGCCCGAGTACATTAGAAAAACAAAAGACGAAAGAAGTGGTAGCCGGTGGATAATGGCTTAATTTTTTCTGATAGAAATAGATATCACCATAAAGAATTGTTTTCATTTGGTTTTTTGGGGTTATGAAGGGCAGCTTCGGCTGCCCTTCTACTTGTACGCCAGCGGTGTGACAAAACCTATAAGGTTTGCAAACCTTTATAGATTTGAGTTGATACATCAATCCTTAGATAAGGCCTCTCAGTAAAATGCTAAAATTTTGCAAATCAACCTTTCAGCCTTTATTTTTTCAAAGGAAACGCCCCGAAAAGTGCCAAAGGCACTGAATTCGGGGCGTTAACAATATTCGTACACCGAAGGTAGCCCAATTTCAATTTGCAAACCTCACTTTCCCCTGCCTACACCGGCCACCTGTTCCAGATTTTTCTCAAGACGGCTGAGTTGGGGCAACTGTACCAGGCAATTCCCTTCAAGGAGCTTGCAGCGCCCTACCAACAGTATTTAAACCTTCACCCGCAAGGGGTCAGGGCCATCTTCAACATCGAAGGCGGCATCGCCCTACCTTCCTCAAGCACTACCTTCAACTGAGCGATGCCAAGCTGATAGCGAGGGTGAACTGCGACTGGCAGTTGCAGATGTTCTGCGGGGTGAACATCCCTGGGGGCCAGCCTGTCCGTGATGAGGACATTGCCGGGCGTTGGCGGAAATTCCTGGCGCTGCACGGCGATATTGAGCATCTAGTAATGATTAAAAAATAACTTCTCATTTTCGAGCGGGCGGGTTTTGAATCCCGCCGGTTTAGAAAGTAATAGAATGGCGGGTTTCAAAACCCGCCCGCTCAAGATTAACCCTGAGAAGTTATTTTTTCAACGTTACCTAAAGGACATCTTGTTCTCGCATTGGAGGCGCCCCCTCACACACACATGTGAGGATGGACGACGCCACGGTATTCGAGAGTTATGTCAAGTACCCCACGGACGAGAAACTGCGCTGGGACTTCATCGTATGCGTATGGGCGCAAATCAGTGAGATTTGAGGCAAGGAGAAATGCCACCACCGCCCAAATCGCCCTGGCATGGGTGCTGGCGCAAAAGCCGTGGATTGTGCCCATCCCCGGCACCACGAAGCTGTACCGTTTGGCGGAAAACATCGGCGCTGCTGCCATCGAACTGACGGCGGCGGAACTGCAAGAGATGGAGGCTGCTTCGGCGCAGATAAAGGTGGTGGGTACTCGCTATACGGAGCAGATGGAAAGTGCGACGGGGTTGTGAGGCTCTTAGCCTGGCGGGTGAACGCCGAATGGAATCACGGCTTTTCGGTAGGCGACTAATTTGGGCCGGTTGAGCTGTAGCTCGTCAACCGTTACCCTTCCGATGACACTGATACCAAGGATTAAAGTTAAATCTTCACTCCATGCGAAGTGTTCGTTCCAATCCAGCGCCCTTGGGTTGTATATTTTTACCCAAGAGGCCGAGGCGACATCAAAAACGCTTGACTTATTGGATTTCAGCCTATTGCCAAGGAAGCAAGCATAAGCGAGGTTGCTCAAGGAGTCGGGGCCACCAAATGGTTCAGGGATGATGTGGTCAACGGTGAAGTAATTGGGCGAGAAGATATCCATGCTTTTGCAATATTCGCAGCAGTGCTTGGCCCTTGCGGCCACTTGTAACCGGATATCTGGCAGGCTCGAAAACTTAGGCATTTGGGGCGGGGCTGTTTAGGCTGAATTGTGCAGCAAGCACTTCAATACTTGCCTGCCGTAAGGTGGCCAAAGCAGCAAGGGATTTTACCCTTTCCACGTAATAACCTTCGTACTCAGCAGCCAGTGCAAGGGATTCAGCTTCTTCTTCGAGGGTTAATTGCCCGTTTTCCAACTTCCAGTCTAAGTATTGCAGGCGTACCCATTTATCAGTTGGGAATTTTTGGCTGATTTTTTTAATCAGGCTTACCTCCTTGGTGGGCAGTATTTTCTGGCCTTTCCGCTTTGCCCGCAAAAGGGAAAGTTCCTGGTAAAGCTTCTCAAATGCCCCCATGTCCAATTTGGCCGCATTGGCCACAAGATCTGAAATTGTCATGTGTATTCTTTTTTTGACTCGTTTACAAAGGTGAACCATATTTGGCACTTTGTGATGGATGGAGAACGTTTTTTTGAAAAGACCCGGAACTAACCGGGGCGGTTTTCTCACAAATCAAGGTGGTGGGTACTCGCTATACGGAGCAGATGGAAAGTGCGATGGGGTTGTGATACTTTCCGCCTGCAACTTTACCTCAACCGGCAGCGATGATGGTTTTACGTCAAACTCGCCAAGTCTTTCCAAGTCAGAACTGTTGCATCGGAACGAGGCTGCATTTGGTCGCCGCCATACACCACCCAACTGCCGGAGGCAGCCGGGTTCAGGTTTTTGAATAGTTTCAGGTTTTTGAAAAAATCGGGATGGACGGTTTTCCCAGCCTTGATTTCAACGATGGACTGGCTGGTAACCCTGTCAAAAAGCAAGTCAATTTCGTTGGCATTGCTGTCCTGCCAAAAGAAAACCTGTGGCCGTTCCCCTGCATTGAACTGATTTTTCAGCAGTTCGTTGATGACAAAATTTTCAAACAAAGCGCCCCGGGCAAAGTGAGACTCTAAATCCGTGGCCGAGCGGACGCCGAGCAGATAGGCAGCCAAGCCAGTGTCGTAAAAATATAGCTTGGGGGTCTTGACAATCCGCTTGTTGAAATTGCGAAACCAGGGCTGAAGGCGGTACGTGATGAAACTTGCCTCCAGGATGGAAAACCAACTCTTCACCGTTTTCACGTCTATGCCCACGTCCGAGCCTAATTGAGCCAGGTTGAGCAGTTGACCGGTGCGCCCGGCGCAGGCAGTTATGAAATTTCGGAAAAGCGCCAGATTGCTCACGTTGAGCAGTTGCCGCACGTCGCGCTCCACGTAGGTCTGCAAGTAGTCGGGGTAGAAGTCGGTTGGCGAGATTTCCCGTTCGTAAATTCGGGGGTAGAAGCCTGTCCGGAGGTATTCTTCCCAGGTGTTTTTTTCCCAGGGCGAGCCTTTCAATTCTTCCAGCGAAAATGGCAGCAGGTTAAAAATGGAAATCCTGCCAGCCAGGGATTGGGTGATTTTCTCCAGCAAAAGAAAATGTTGGGACCCCGAAAGGATGTATTCCCCTGGTTCGTTTCGCAGGTCGGTGTAATATTGGAGATAAGGAAAAAGTTCCGGAACGTTTTGCACCTCGTCAAGAATGACCCCGCCTTTGTACAATTGGAAAAAATGATGGGGGTCTTGCCGGGCGTGCTGCTGGTTTTCCGCCAGTTCCATGTTGAGGTACTGGTAACCCGGACAAAGCTGCCTGCAAAAGGTGGTTTTGCCCGACTGGCGGGGGCCTGTCACTGCAATCATCGGGTACTTCGTCAGCATGGAGGCGGCCCGGTCGTTTAGGTGTCGCTTGAGAATCATGGAGCGAATGTATGAAAATGACGGAACGGGCTACCTGATTTGCATAAATTTTATTTGGTGGACATCAGAACTGGGCACAGCAGGCCGGGTTATCCGATTTGTCAGTTCTTTCTGAAAAGCGATTTGTCCCAGCCCAGCCGCTGCCAAGGGGAATCAGGCTTTAATTGGCAAGTTCGTAGCAAGAAAAAAAAGCACCTTCTCCGCCCAAATCGCCCTCGCATGGTTGCTGGCGCAACAGCCGTGGATTATGCCCATCCCCGGCACTACGAAGCTGCACTGTTTGGCGGAAAACATCGGCGCTGCGGCCATCGAACTGACGGCGGCGGAACTGCAAGAAATGGAAGCGGCTTCATCGCAAATCGAAGTGGTGGGAACGAGGTACACGGCGGCGATGGAGGGCAGCACGGGGTTGTGACCCTCAATTAAGCATTCTGTACCAGCACCAAAACAGGGGCAAACGCTGGTTCAAGCCTCCAGACTTGAACCAGCGTCTGCGTGGGGGAAGACCATGTGCCAGCGGAGAAAAGGCGTTGATGATATTTGGTCACCTACAGCTACTCCACCCACCCCGCAAAAATCGCCACATAGTACAGCCCCACCAGCACAAACACCCCGCCCACGCCGTAGCGCATCACCCGCTCCACCTTCTGAATGGCGTTGAACCAAACGCCCACCTTCTCCATGCTGAAAGCCAGCAGGTAGGTGAAAAGCAATACTGGCAGCCCCGTGCCGAGCGCAAAAACCAGCGGCACGGAAAACGCATCACCCACACTCAGCGTCAGCGGGATGAGCATCCCGAAATACAGCGCCCCGCTGTACGGGCAGAAGGCCAGGGCGAACAGGACGCCCATGAAAAATGCACCGAAAATGCCATGATTGCTCAAGCGGTCAGTCAGTTTTTGCGTGATGCTGCTGCCCTTGAAATTCAGCGGGATGACGTTCAGCATAATCAAACCGATGATGATGAGCAGCGGCCCCAGCCATTTTTCGCCGTTGCCCTGAAAGAAGCGGGCGACCTGGAACTTGCTGGCCCCGAAGTACAGCGCCATGGCGATGGCGACATAACTGAAAGCCCGTCCCAGTGTGTAGAGCAGGCCGCTCAACAGCACTTTCTTTTTTTCGGTAAAACCCTTGGCGATGTAGGCCGTCGCCGTGATGTTGGTGGCCAACGGGCAGGGGCTGATGGCCGTCAACAAGCCCAGTGCGAGGGCCGAGAGCCAGGGGAAATCCTGCGCTTCGGCAAGAGATTGCAGCCACTCCGTCATAGCTGCATCCCGTTTTCCTTCATCTGCATGTCTATGAAAAACTTCAGTTCCTCCGTAAATGCGTCCCGTTCCTTGCCCTTGGCGAACGCCTGTTCCGTGAGGTCAACATGTGTTTCCTTGCCGTCCTTGACCACGTTGAGGTAGAGGGCGGTACCGGTTGCCTCGTAAGCCTCGGCCAGGTCGTAGTTGGCTTCGTCGTCCACGTTGACGGCGCGGAAGGTGATTTTGCCAGACTTCAGTTTTTCTGGGTAAATGGTGGCCAGGGCATACCTCGTGTTCGCCTCGATGGCCTTGCAGGTGACGCAGCGGTGCGTGCCGTAGAAGTCAATCACCTCGATGCGGTTGGCGGCAGGCGTGGCGGC